>NZ_JBHVIV010000122.1:0-20168 GCF_042799475.1 Kitasatospora sp. NPDC057692
GGTCCAGCGCCGTCCGGTGCCGCCGCCGCGCCCGCGCGGCCCGGGCGGCCAGCGCCGCCGCCACCGCCGCGGCGGTCGCGACCGCGGCGGCCGGCACCCACCAGCCGTGGGCGTGCGGCACGACCGCGGTGGGCCGCTCGACGTGCGGCAGCAGGCCGACCAGCCCGGCCGGCTCGTGCCCGAGCGGGGCCAGGAGGTGGTGCGCGGCCAGCAGCAGACCGGTGCCGAAGGAGGCCATCAGCGCGAGCCAGACCGCGGCGCCGAGGCGCGGGCGGGCCTGGAGCCGCCGCGAGCCGGCCAGCCGCCGGGGGAGCAGGACGCCGACCAGGAGCAGGTGGAGCGCGAGCAGGACCAGGGTCACCGGTCGTCGTCCCTGGCCTTGACCTGCTCCAGGGCGGCGAGCAGCGCCGTCGCCTCGTCCCCGCTGATCCGGTCGACGAAGTGCAGCAGCGCCCCGGCGCGGTCCGAGGTGGTCTCCAGCGCCTGGTGCATCAGCTGCGCGGTGTACGACTCCCGGGTGCAGGTCGGCTCGTACACCCAGGCGCGGCCGGCCTTCTCGCGCCGCAGCCACCCCTTGGTGTGCAGGATGTCGGCGACCGTGTTGACGGTGGTGTACGCGACGGGGCGCTGCCGCTGCAGGTCGTCGACGACCTCGCGGACGGTGGCCGGGCGGCCCCAGGACCAGAGCCGGTCCATGATCTCGGCCTCCAGATCGCCGAATCCGCGCAGCACCCGTTCGCTCCTCTGCCGTCCTGCCCGCCGTGCCGCCCGGTCCGTTCGGCCCGCCGCCCATCGTACGGCCGCCCGGGTGCGGGGGCCGTACGGGTTCCGGGGGCGCCCGTGTCCCGGGACCCGTACGGGCGGGGGGCCGCGCTCAGGGGCGCATCCGGCGGACCAGGTCGGCGGCCGCCGCGGGCCAGTGCGGATGCTCGAAGCCGAACCCGGCCGCCAGCAGCCGGCCCGGCACCACGGCCCGGCTCTTGAGCAGCAGTTCGGTGTCCGAGCGCAGCGCGAGCGCACCCGCCCGGGCCATCCACCGGGTGGCCGGCAGCCCGACCGGGATGCCCTTGGCCTGCCGGAGCGTGCGCATGAACGCCCGCTGCGGCAGCGGCTTCGGCGCGGCCAGGTTCACCGGGCCGGTGACGTCCTCGCGGTGGATCAGGAAGCGCACGGCGCGGACCAGGTCGTGGTCGTGGATCCACGACACGTACTGCGCGCCGCCGTCCACCGGCCCGCCGAGGCCGGCCCGGGAGAGCCGCACCAGCCGGTCGAAGGCGCCGCCGGCGTCCGGGCTCATCACGGCGGCGCAGCGCAGCGCGACCCGGCGGGTCCGCGGGGTGGCGGCGTCCGACTGCTCGCGCTCCCAGTCGCGCGCGATCCGCACGCTGTGGTCCCAGGACCGGGGCGCGTCGGGCTCGCCGCCGCCGATGACGCCGGTGTCCTCGTCGTGCGGGGTGCCGAAGGTGTGGGCGTAGATGGTGGCGGTGCTCATCTGCAGCCAGACCCGGGGCGGGCGCCGGGCGCCGGCGATGGCCCGGCCGACGGTCCGGGTGGAGTGCACCCGGGACTCGCGCATGTCGCGCAGGTTCTGCTCGGTGTAGCGGCAGTCGATGCTGCGCCCGGCGAGGTTGACGACGGCGTCCGCGCCGTCGAGCGCGTCCGTCCAGCGGCCGAGCGAGCGGCCGTCCCAGTGGATCTCCTGGTCCCGCCGGGGCCGGCGGGTGAGGACCAGCACCTCGTGGCCGTCGGCGGTGAGCGCCCGGTCCAGGATGCGGCCGATCTGCCCGGTTCCCCCGGGTATGACGATTCTCATCGAGACCCCCCTCGGTCGTTCGTCGGTACCCAGCCTAACCACTGTCTGAACGTGTTCAAAATGTCGGGACCGTCAGGGCGTGGCCGGAAATGTGTCCGAATCCGTGGAACCACCGCTCCCGCTTGTCCGACTGCTGGGCCGGATCCGATTGTCTGCTCGTCCAAGGAGTGCTCGCGCATGTGCGGAATCACCGGCTGGGTGTCCTTCCACCAGGACGTCCGCCACAGCGCCCCCGTCATCGAGGCGATGACCGCCACCATGACCCTGCGCGGCCCCGACGCCGGCGGCGTCTGGCTCGGCCGCCACGCGGCGCTCGGCCACCGGCGGCTCGCCGTCATCGACATCGAGGGCGGCGCCCAGCCCATGCCCGACCGGCACGAGGAGCCGGGCGCCGTCCTCACCTACAGCGGCGAGGTCTACAACCACCACGAGCTGCGGGCCGAACTGCGCGCCCGAGGGCACCGGTTCGAGACCCGCAGCGACACCGAGGTGGTGCTCCGCGCCTACCAGGAGTGGGGCGACGCGCTCGTCGAGCGGCTGGAGGGCATGTACGCCTTCGCCGTCTGGGACGAGCGCGAGCAGCGCCTGCTGCTGGTCCGCGACCGGCTCGGCGTCAAGCCGCTGTTCTGGGCGGAGATCGACGGCGGCCTGGCCTTCGGCTCCGAGCCCAAGGCGCTGTTCGCCCACCCCGAGGTCACCCCCACCGTGGACGCCGACGGCCTGCGCGAGGCCTATAGCCTGCTCTTCAACACCGGCCCCACGGTCTGGTCCGGCGTCCGCGAGGTGCACCCCGGCGGCCTGCTCGTCCTCGACCGCTCCGGCGTGCGCGAGCGCCGCTACTGGGAGCTCACCGCCCGCCCGCACACCGAGGACCTGGACGCCACCAAGGAGCGGATCGGCGAGCTGGTCGACCGTGCCGCCCGCGCCCAGCTGGAGGCGGACGTCCCGCTCTGCAGCCTGCTCTCCGGGGGGCTGGACTCCACCATCGTGACCGCGCTGGTCGCCGACGAGCTGCGCGTCCAGGAGGGCCCGCAGGCCAGGCTGCGCTCGTACGCCGTCGACTACAGCGACCAGGCCGAGCAGTTCACCGGCGACGTGCTGCGCACCGGCCACGACACCCCGTACGCCGCCGAGGCCGGCGCGTTCATCGGCAGCGAGCACTCCACCGTGGTGCTCGACCCGCGCACCCTGCTCGACCTGGAGAACCGGCGGGCCGTCGTGGTCTCCCGGGACTCGCCGATCGGCGTCGGCGACATGGACACCTCGCTCTACCTGCTGTTCGGCGAGATCCGCAAGCACTCGACGGTCGCGCTCTCCGGGGAGGCGGCCGACGAGGTGTTCGGCGGGTACCCGTGGTTCCACAACCCCAAGGCGCTCGCGGCGCAGACCTTCCCCTGGCTGCTGGTCACCGGGGACGAGGCGGCGATGCCGATCAACCCGGACCTCGCCGCCCACCTGCGGATCGCCGAGTTCCGCGACGACACCTACCGCAGCTCGCTGGCGGCCGTCCCGCACGTCGAGGGCGAGAGCGCGGCCGAGCACCGGCAGCGCGAGATGCAGCACCTGTCGCTGACCCGCTGGCTGCGCCAGCTGCTGCACCGCAAGGACCGGCTGTCGATGGCGCAGGGCCTGGAGGTGCGGGTGCCGTACTGCGACCACCGACTGGTCGAGTACGCGTTCAACACCCCGTGGGCGATGAAGAACTACGACGGGCGCGAGAAGAGCCTGCTGCGCGCGGCCGGTCAGGGCATCGCCCCGGAATCGGTGCTGTGGCGGCCGAAGAACCACTACCCGGCCACCCACCACGCCGACTACAACAGCGGCCTGCAGCGGCTCGCCCGGGAGGCGCTGGACGCGCCGCACGTGCGCGACATCGCGGACGAGACGGTGATCAAGAGCAGCCTGGACACGCCGGCCGACCAGCTGGAGTGGGGCCACCGGCTGCGGCTGGAGCGGGTCGTGGACCTCGCGCTGTGGCTGGACCACCACCGCCCGGCGCTCGCGGTCTGAGGAGGCGCCGGCGAGCGTGTGACCCCGTAGGGCGTGAGATGCGCGCACCGATCCCCGTGGCCGAGGCGGCCGCGGGGATCGGTGCTGTGTGCGCCTGTTGGCGGGAGGCCCCGCCCGGGGCGCGGTGGACGGAACGTCGGCGCGGGACGGGAGGGGCGCACGCGCGGCCGTCGGGCCCGTGGCGCCCCGGCGGAAGGCGTCGCCGGGGGAGGGCCGGTGGAACGCCCGCGAATCGATCCGGTCCGGCCCCCGGACCGCCGATTCGGAAAGGGCGGATCGGGCGGTGCGGCGGCCGGGTGCTCCGTGGCCGCACCGGCCTACGGAATTCCTATATTTCGACTCGAACGCGCCATCTATCGAACTCATCCCGCCAACCCGGCCGCCGGGGGCTGTGTCGGCGCGAGGATGGGTATGGAGTGAGCTGAAATCATCCCGCCGACGGCTGTTGGGTTCTGCGGCCGGGCGGTCGATCAATATACGGGGGCCGAGACGTGGATGGATGCACCCATTTCAGATGGTTGGTGAGCACTGTCCAGGCAGCCTCGGATTCCGGTTGTCTCCATCGATTGCTCCCGGTGGAAGCCGCCGTCGAGTCGGTTGCCGGATCGTTCGTGCGGGGGTGTGAGTTATGATGCGGTTCCGCGGCCAGGGCGCCATGGAACCGCCCGCATCCGGGCCGTGAGTCCGGTGCGGTGGCCGGCCGGAACGGACGCCGTCGCGAACGTCAGCCATGGGGGGCTCTCGTCGCGTCGGCGGTGAGTCGGTGGTGCCGGTGAGCCGGTGGTGCCGGGCGGTCGGCGGCGATCTCCTGGACCGGCGGGCGACCTCGGCCGCCCGGCCGGGCGCACCGCGGTGCTCGTTCGATTCCGCGTGCGAGTGCGCGTGCGGATCAGGGTCCGGACCGCCTGACGTTCCCTCGTGCCACGGCGTTCCGCGGGAAGGCCGACACGGGATCTGACGCGGGGTCCGACGCACGCGCGTCCGCCGCCCTCCGGCGGAACGCCGCGCTCCGTTCCGCTTTTCGATGATCGGCGGGCCCGGCCGGCCCACTGTGCTCACCGTCGGCCGCGCGCTGCCCGGGGCCGTGCGGGCGGCACCGCCGCCGTCCGCGGACCACCGCGGGCGGGGCGCCTCGTCCGGCACGGGTCTGCCCGAAGGCGGCCGGACGGTACCACGTCACGTTCCACACATGTCAGCGCAGCGCGCGTCAACGGGGGTACATCGTGCAGGTCAGAGGGTTGGACGCGGTCGTGGGCCCGCCGCGGCCGGCGGGCGGCGAGCCGTCGCGGCCGGGCCGTCGGTCAGGCCCGCAGATAGGCGAGGACGGCCAGCACCCGGCGGTGGGTCTCGTCGGTCGGAGGCAGGTCCAGCTTGGTGAGGATGCTGCCGATGTGCTTGCCGATCGCGGCCTCGGAGACCACCAGCTCCTTGGCGATCGCGCCGTTGGACTTGCCCTCGGCGATCAGCGCCAGCACCTCGCGCTCGCGCGGCGTGAGCTTCTCCAGCGGGTGGCGCCGGCGGCGCAGCAGCTGGCGCACCACCTCGGGGTCGACCACCGTCCCGCCGTCCGCGACCTCGTGCAGGGCGTCGACGAACTCCTCGACCTGGCCGACGCGGTCCTTCAGCAGATAGCCGATCCCCGAGCCGTCACCGGAGTCCAGGAGGTCCGAGGCGTAGGTGCGCTGGACGTACTGGCTGAGGACCAGGACCGGCAGGGTGGGCCGCGTCTCGCGCAGCCGCACCGCCGCGTGCAGTCCCTCGTCCTGGAAGCCGGGCGGCATGCGGACGTCCGTCACCACGATGTCCGGCTCGTGCTCCTCGACCGCGGTGATCAGCGCCTCCGCGTCCCCCACCGCCGCGACCACCTCGTTCCCGCACCGGCTGAGCAGACCGACGAGGCCTTCCCGCAGCAGCACGCTGTCCTCGGCGAGCACTACGCGGAGCGGCCGGCCGCTTTGGTCAACTCGCAAGGGAACTCCACAAGCAGCAGGGTCGGTCCACCCGGTCGACTGGACAGGGCAAGTCTGCCATCGAGGACGGACACCCGGTCCGCGAGTCCGGTGAGTCCGCTGCCCGCGGTGGGATCCGCGCCGCCCCGGCCGTCGTCGCGCACCTGGAGGAACAGGCGGCCGTCGCGGTGACCGCCGCTCACCTGCGCGCGGTCGGCCCCGCTGTGCTTGGCGACGTTGGCGAGCGCCTCGCAGACCACGAAGTACGCCGCGGACTCGACCGCCTGGGGAAGCCGGCCGGGCAGTTCGAGGTCGACCTCGACGGGCACGGCGGAGCGGTCGGCGGCGTCCGCGACCGCGGCCTCCAGGCCGTAGTCCGCGAGGATCTTGGGGTGGATGCCCTGGATCAGCTCGCGCAGCTCGGCGAGCGCTTTCCCGGCCTCCTCGTGGGCCTTGGCGAGCTGGTCGGCGAGCGGGCCGGGCGGAGCGTCCAGCCGGGCCAGGCCGAGGGTCATCGTCAGGGCCACCAGCCGCTGTTGCGCGCCGTCGTGCAGGTCGCGCTCGATGCGGCGGCGCTCCGCCTCGAAGGCGTCCACCAGGCGCACCCGGGAACGGGACAGCTCGACCACCTTCGCGTCCAGCTCGCCCTCGCGGGAGGTGATCAGCAGACGGGCCAGTTCGGCCCGGGCGCCCGCCGCGACGCCGAGCACGTAGCCGCAGGCGACGAGCACGAGCAGACCGAGCACGGCGACGCCGAACGCGGTCGGCCAGGTGGTGATCGTCCACTGCTTGAGCACCTTCGTCTCGTGGCCGTCGCCGACCGTGGCCATCGTCACGGGGGCGGCGACCATGGAGACGGGCAGGAGCAGCCCGAAGGTCACGACCAGGGCGTCGATCGGCCACAGCAGTCCGGCGAACAGCAGCGCGTGGCCGAGCTCCCGCCAGGTCGACTGCTCGCGCAGCCGGGTGGTCAGCCAGCTCCACATCCCCGGTGCGGCCGGCGGCTGGTGCTGACCGACCGTCGGGTTGCGGTCGATCAGGCGCAGCCGGTGGCGCTCCATCCAGGCCACCGGGATCCCGCTGAGGGCGACCATGGCGAGCAGCGGCAGCCCCACCAGAGCGACGGCGAGCACTCCGCAGAGGGCGGCCACCGTCACGATCGCCACCAGGGTGACGGCACCGGCCACCGCGCCGGTGGACAGGTAGGCGACGGAGCGCCAGGGCCAGGCCGACAGCAGGAAGTTCGGCCGGGACATGGCCTGCCACACAGTGCGAGGGTGCATGGGACCACGGTAGGCGGACGGATCGGTCCGGCGCCATCGGTCCAGATGGCGGGTCGGGGGTAGGGCCAGCCCCACCCCCGTACGGGCCCGCAGGCCCGGGCGGGGGGAATGCGGAGCCGTGCCGACCGCGCTCCCCGGCCGACCGGAAAAGTCGTTTTCCAGCAATGTGTGGGCGGATAAAGTTCGCAGACGGATATTCAGTGGTTCGATTCTTGCCATGGCCGCCTTCTTCGGGGCGTCCATCCAGCAGATGGGGGTTTGCATGGAATTCAGGCTGCTCGGTCCGGTCGAAGCTCGGAAGGGGGGGCTTCGCGTCCCGCTGTCGGGCACCAAGATGCACACGGTCCTCGCCGTGCTGCTCCTCGCCCGCGGTCGCGTGGTGAGCGACGTCAGACTGAGCGAACTGCTGTGGGGATGGGATCCGCCGTCCACCTGGAACGCCCAGATCTACACCTACATCTCCAGACTGCGGAAGCTGCTCGGCCCCGGGGCCGACCTGGTCCGCCGGCAGCCCGGCTACCAGCTGGTCGCCGAGGGGGCGCGGGTCGACCTCCTGGAGTTCGGGCAGCTGGAGCGGCTCGGGCGCAGGGCCCTGGAGGAGCGGCGGTTCACGCAGGCGGCCGAGACGCTGGGGAAGGCCCTCGACCTGTGGCAGGGGCCGGCGCTGGCCAACTGCACGCCGCACCTCGCGGAGGCGGAGCTGCCGCGGCTGGAGGAGGCCCGGATGACCGTCCTGGAGCACCGCATCGAGGCGGACCTCGCGCTCGGCCGGCACGGCCTGCTGGTCTCCGAACTCACCCGGCTCGTCGCCGAGTTCCCGGTCCGTGAGCGGCTCCGGGCGCAGCTGATGGCCGCCCTGTACCGGTGCGGGCGGCAGGCCGACGCCCTGCACGTCTACCACGAGGGCCGCGAGGTGCTCGCCGAGGAACTGGGGGTGGACCCGGGGCCCGACCTCGCCGCCGCCTACCGGTCCCTGTTGAGCGGAGAGCTGGACGCCCTTCCGCACCCCGCGCCGGACCCGGTGCCCGGTCCGCCGCCGGTGGCCGTGCCGCCGGTCACGGTTCCGCCGGCGCCGAGCGACTTCACGGGCCGGGGGTACGAGTTCGACGAGCTGCTGGAGCGCCTGCAGCCGTCGCGGGCGAACGGCGGCGCCGGGTTCCGGCCGCGCCGGTTACTCATCAGCGGGATGCCCGGGGTCGGCAAGACCGCGCTCGCCCTCCGGGCCGCCCACGCGGCGGCCGACCGCTTCCCGGACGGCCTGCTGTACGCCAGGCTGCGCGGCGACGACGGCGCCGTCGTGGACTGCGGCGAGGTCCTGGTCACGCTGCTGCGGGCACTCGGCGAGAGCCCCCGGAACCTGCCGGACCCGAACGGCGGGGCGGCCCGGACCGAGGAACTGGTCCACCGGTACCGGACCCTGACGGCCGGACGCAGGCTGCTGATCCTCCTGGACGACGCGGTGAACGAGCTGCAGCTGGACCCGCTGCTGCCGGCCACGGCCGACGCCGCCGTTCTGGTGACGAGCCGCAACCGGCTCTCCGCGGTGCCCGGTTCGTGGACCGTGGCGCTGGATCCCATGGGGCCCGGCGAGTGCCTGGACCTGCTCGCCGCGATCGTCGGGGCCTGCCGGATCGCCGCGGAGCCCGAGGCGGCCCGCGCCGTCGTCGAGGCCTGCGGCCGGCTGCCGCTCGCACTGCGGGCCGCCGCCGCCCGGCTCGCGGCCCGGCCGCACTGGCCGGTGACCCGGTTCGCGCGCCGGCTGGCCGATCCCGCCTCCCGCGTCGAGGAGCTCCGGGCGGGCACCTTCGACGTGGGGCGGAGCCTCCTCGCGGCCTTTCAACGGCCCCAGTGGGAACGGCAGCTGATTCGGCGTCTGGCCGCTTTTCCGGCCCCGGAATTCACCGCGGAGGAGGCCGCCGCCCTGCTCGGAATGCCCGAGAACCCGGTCGAGGAGCTGCTGGAGCGGCTGGTCGAGGCCTCGCTCCTGGAGGCACGCGGCATCGACCCCACCGGTGCGCCCTGCTACTCCTTCCACCCGCTGCTCCGGCTCACCGCGGCGAGCCTGGAGGAGTTCCCCGCGGCAGGGCAGCTGCTGCGGGCGGGTTGAGGCGACGCCCCCGGCGGACCCGGCCCGCGGCCCCGGCGGGCTGGGGTGAGCCGGGCCCGACGCCCGGGGGTAGGTTTGGCCCTACCCCAAGTCTCGTCCCTGCCGCAGTGCGCCGCGCGGGGTCTCTGCGGTTTCGTGGAGGCACGACGGAGACGAGGGAGGGGGCGCCCCGTGATGGGATGGCTGGCCGAGCGGATGCTGGCGCACGGCGGCTTCGGCATCCTCGCCGCCGTGCTGCTGCTGCCCGCCCTGGAGGCGGCGCTCCCGATCGTGGGCGCGCTGCTGCCCGGGCAGACCGCGGTGGTGCTGAGCGGGGTGCTCGCCTCGCACGGGCACGTCACGGTCGAGGCGGTCCTGCTGACCGCGCTCGTCGGCGCGGTACTGGGCAACCTGGCCGGGTACGCCATCGGAAGCCGTTGGAGCGAGCGGCTGATGGCCCGGGTGACGAGCCGCACCCGGCACCGCAGATTCACCGAGCGCGCCCTGGGGCTGATCGAGCGTCAGGGCGGCGGCGCGGTGTTCGTGGGCCGTTTCACCGCGGTGCTGCGGACCCTGGTGCCGACGCTGTGCGGGGCGACCGGGATGCCGCTGCGCCGCTACCTCCTCTGGTCCGTGCTCAGCAGCGCGGTCTGGGCGCCGGCCTTCGTCCTGATCGGCTACCTGCTGGGCCCGGCCGGGCCCGGATGAGCGGGCCGCCCCGGGAGCGACCGGCACCACGTAGTACTCCGAAGTCCCCGAAGTCCCCGAAGTCTCCGTCCCGCCGAGGCGAGCGGGACGACGTCCACCGACACGAGTTGGAACACATGAGCAACGACGCGATCCGATTGCGCTCCGTGACCCGGAAGTACGGCTCGGGCGGCACGTCCGTCACGGCCCTGGACGAGGTGACGCTCTCCTTCCCGAGGGGGACCTTCACCGCCGTGATGGGCCCCTCCGGCTCCGGCAAGTCGACCCTGCTGCAGTGCGCCGCGGGCCTGGACCGGCCCACGTCGGGCTCGATCACCGTGGGGGACACCGAGCTGTCCACACTGAGCGAGACCAAGCTGACCCTCCTGCGCCGCGAGCGCATCGGCTTCGTGTTCCAGTCCTTCAACCTGCTGTCCTCGCTGAGCGCCGAGCAGAACGTGGCCCTGCCGATGCGGCTGGCCGGCCGCCGCCCGAAGAAGGCCCAGGTGCGCGAGGTCCTCGAACAGGTGGGACTCGGTGACCGGGCGCGGCACCGCCCGACGGAGATGTCCGGCGGGCAGCAGCAGCGGGTCGCCCTGGCCCGCGCCCTGATCACCCGCCCCGAAGTGCTGTTCGGCGACGAGCCGACCGGCGCGCTCGACACCCAGACCAGCCGCGAGGTGCTGGCCCTGCTGCGCGGCATGGTCGACCGGGACGGCCAGACGATCATCATGGTCACCCACGACCCGGTCGCCGCCTCCTACGCCGACCGCGTCGTCTTCCTCGTCGACGGCCGGGTCAACGGAGAGCTGCTCGGCCCCACCGCCGAGGACATCGCGGCGCGGATGACGAAGCTTGAGGCGACGCCGTGCTGAGCACCTCGCTGCGCGGCCTGCGCACCCGCTGGGTCACCTTCGTCGGCAGCTTCGTCGCCCTCTCCCTCGGCGTGGCGCTGATCGCCGTGATGGGACTGGCCCTGGCGTCCTCGCTGGACGCGCCCGAACGGGGTCCGGAGCGGTTCGCCGCCGCGCCGGTCGTCGTCAAGGGCCAGGACACCCTGACGGTGCCCACCTCGATCGGCGACCGCAGCCAGAAGCTCGCCCGGCCGCGGGCCGTTCCGGACGACGCGGTCGCCAGGCTGCGGGGCCTGGGAACCGTCGTCCCGGACCGGTCGTTCGCCGTCCGGGCCGAGGGCGGGCCCGCCGCCCTGACGGGCCACCCGTGGTCCACCGCGGCCTTCGCGCCGTACCGGCTCGACGCGGGACGCGCGCCCAAGGCCGCCGACGAGGTCGTCGTCAGCGGCGACTGGGCCCGACCGGGTACCCAGCTGCGGACGGACGCCGGCCCGGTGCGCGTGGTCGGCACCGTGGCCGGGCTCGGCTTCGAGGACGCCGTGTTCTACACCGACGCCCGCGCCGCCGAACTGTCGCCGTACAGCCCCCAGCTCGTGGTCGACGCCGACGCGGCGGCCGTGCGCGAGGCGGTGCGCGGCAGCGAGGGCGTCCGGGTCCTCACCGGGAACGAGCGCCGGTACGCCGACGCCGACCCCGACCGGGACAGCGAGGCGCTCACCGCGATGAACGCCATGTTCGGCACGGCCGGCGGCGTCACCGGGTTCGTCTCGGTGTTCGTGGTGGCCTCCACCTTCGCGTTCGCGGTGGCCCAGCGGCGCCGTGAGTTCGGGCTGCTGCGCACCGCCGGGGCGACCCCGGGCCAGATCCGCCGGATGGTCGTCTACGAGGCGCTCGCCGTCGGCGTGCTGGCCTCGGCGGCCGGCTGCCTGCTGGGCTCCTACGGGGCCCCCAAGCTCGCCGCCTGGGCGGTGGACGAGCGCCTCGCGCCCCGCTGGTTCACCATCGGGGACTACACCTGGCCGTACCACATGGCGTTCTGGACGGGCCTGCTCGTGGCCCTGTGCGGCGTGCTCGCCGCGTCCTGGCGGGCGGGGCGCACCGGCCCCACCGAGGCGCTGCGCGAGGCGTCCGTGGACACCCGGCCGATGACCTGGGGCCGCTGGCTGTTCGGCGGCGTCCTGGTGATCACGGCCGTGGTGACCCTGGTCCTCGCCCTGGTGTCGGACCCGGGCGGCCTGCTCCAGCGCAAGACCTATGTGAGCCGGCCGATGCTGCTGATCACCGCGGTCGCGCTGCTCGCACCGGTGCTGGTGGCGCCGCTGGCCCGGCTGCTCGCCTGGCTGCCGGCCCAGCTTCCGGGCGCCGGCGGCATGCTGGTGCGGGAGAACGCCGCCACCGGGGTCCGCCGCACCGCCGCGGTCGCGGCGCCCGTGCTGGTCACCGTCGCGCTGGCGGGCTCGCTGCTCGGCGCCACCGCCACCATCAACGGGGCGAAGGCCACCGAGGTGCGGGAGCAGACGGCCGCGGACTTCGTGGTCACTCCGGCGGGCGGCGCGGGCGCCGGCTTCGACGAGGCGGTCCTGCGGCGGCTGCGGTCCGTGTCCGGCGCCGAGGTGTCGGCGAGCTCGTCGAGCGCCGTCTACGTCCTGGAGGACGGCGTGGCGCTCAGCCGGTCCGACGCCAGGGCCGCCGAGCCGGCACCGCTGGAGGCGACCGCCCGGCTCCCGATCGTGGCGGGGAAGGTCAGCGACCTGGACGACGACTCGATCGTCGTCAACGAGGAGTGGGCCACGCACACCGTCGGCGAGCGGGTGGACCTCTGGCTCGGCGACGGCACCCGGAAGTCCCTGAGGATCGTCGCGGTCATGAGCACCGGGACCGGGAACAACGGCGTCTACGTCACCCCGCGCAACGGCTCCGCGGCGCCCGTCGACCGGGTCGACGTGCGCCTCGCGAACGGCGCCGACGCCAACGCCGTGGCCGCCGGGCTGCGCCAGGCGCTGGGGGAGCCCGGCGGGGAGGTCCTCACCCGGGAGGCCTGGGTGCGGGAGACGTACCCCGAGACCAACCGGACGACCCGGATGGGCTTCTTCCTGGTCCTCGGGATCGCGCTCCTCTACACCGGCATCTCGCTGGCCAACACGATGGTCATGGCGACCTCCGACCGGGTCCGCGAGCTGGCCGTGCTGCGGCTGGCCGGCGCCACCACGGGGCAGGTGCTGCGGCTGGTGGCCGCCGAGGCGCTGATGGTGGTCGTGGTCGGCGGAGTGCTGGGCGCGCTGGTCGCCGGCCTCAACCTGGCGGGCATGTGGAGCGCGCTGGGCCTGCTCTCGGTGTGGACGACCATCGAGGTCCCGTGGGCGACGATCGCGGCGGCGCTGGGCGCCTGCATGGTGCTCGCCGTGGTCTCGGCGGTCGTGCCGGCGGGCCTCTCCCTGCGGCGCAGGGCCGTGGAGCTGGCGGGAACCCGGGAATGACCCCCTGATCCGGCGCCGGGCGGTGAACCCCCGCACCGTTCGGCGCCACCTCCGGACCGCCCCGGCACTCCGGTGGCCGCGGCGGGGAGGCAGAACGGCGGGGCGCCCCCCAGGGGCGCCCCGCCGTCGGCCTTCTCCGGGGCCTTCCCCCCGTCAGCCGGTGCCCGCCGACCGGCCTCCGTCCCACGGCTCGGCCATCGCGACGGCCACCTTGCGGGGGCCGGTGAACGGCTCGCGGCCGTGCGCCGCCAGCATGTTGTCGACGACGAGGACGTCGTCGCGCTGCCAGTCGAAGCGGGTGGACGCCGCCCGGTAGGCGGCCCGCAGGTGGTCCATCACCTCGTCGGGGATGCGGCCGCCGTCACCGTAGTACGTGTTGGTGGGCAGGTCCTCCTCGGCGTAGAACTCCCGCAGGCCGCTGCGGACCTCCGGGGCCAGCGTGCTGACGTGGAAGAACGTGGCGTGGTTGAACCAGACCCGGCTGCCGCTCGCCGGGTGGGTGTGCACCGCCCGGCGGACGGCGGTGGTGCGCAGTCCGCCGTCCGGCCGCCAGTGCGGTTCGATGCCGCGGTCGCGGCAGTACTCCTCGACGGCGCCCCGGTCCCGGGTGCCGAACGCCTCCTGCCACGGCACGCCGAACTCCGCGTGGAAGTTGCGGACGACCTGCCAGCCCCTGCGCTCGAACTCCCCCCGGACCTCGGGGTCGATCCGCCGGTAGACCTCGCGGATGTCGGCGAGCGGGGTGGCTCCCAGGGTGAGCGCCGGCTCGATGCAGTAGAAGTACAGGGTGCTCGGCCAAGCGGCCTGGTACGAGTTCTCGTTGTGCAGGAAGATCTCCTCGTCGGCCGGGTAGTCGGTCGACGTGTACACCTGCCCCTTGATGGTGGAGCGCGGCGAGGAACGTTCGGCGTAGCGCAGCGGGGCGCTGCCGGACAGGCCCCGCACCACGCCGTCGAAACCGTCGACGCCGCCGACCTCGAAGCCGCGGAGCAGGACGGCCCCACGCTCGCCGAGGACCTTGCGGAGGTCCTCGCGGTGGGCGGCGACGTACGCGTGCAGGGAGGTGCCCGGTTCTGCGGTGAATTCGATCGCGGTCATGTGACCAGCACTCCTGTCTCGTGTGCGGCGGTCATCGCCTCGGTCCGTTCGTCGGTGGGACGCGTGGACGTGGAGCGGGAAGGTCAGTCCGACATGGCGACCAGCACCCGGCGGTCGCCGGTGAAGGGACGGCGGCCGTGGGCCAGCAGGACGTTGTCGATCACCAGCAGGTCGCCGGTGCGCCAGTCGACGTCGACGGCGTGCTCCAGGCCGCGGTCGCGGATCTGCTCGACGTACGCGGCCGGGATGGGGCGGCCGTCCGCGAAGGTGACGTTCTGCGGCAGGTCCTCCTCGGGCATGATCTGCGCCAGGGCGGCCGCGGTGTCGTCCCCGAGGCCGGCCGGGTGCCACTGGTCGGACTGGTTGAACCACACCTCCGCCCCGGTGACCGGGTGGCGGGTGGTGGCCGGGCGCAGCGAGGAGACGCGCAGGCTGCCGTCCGCCCGCCACTCCCACTGGGCACCGGTCGGGGCGAGGAACGCCTCCACGTCCGCGCGGCTGGTCGTCTCGAAGGTGTCCTGCCAGCTCTTGCCCAGGCCGTAGCCCTCGTGCAGGTTCTGCACGTAGCGCACGCCGCCCGCGAAGGCCTCCCGCACCTCGGCGTCCAGGGACTCCAGCCACAGCGCCGCGTCCACCACCGGGGTGGCGCCGCCGCCGCCCGGCTGGATCTGGCAGTAGAAGGCGAGGCGGGCGGGCCAGGCGTGGGCGTAGCTCATCTCGTTGTGCATCGAGATGGTGAACTCCTGCGGGTACTCGGTCGAGGTGTAGACGTTGCTGCCGACCTTGGTGCGCGGCGAGTTGCCGTGCACGTAGGCGAGCCGGTTGGGCAGCAGCAGGTCCAGCGCCTCGTCCAGGCGGTCGGGGGAGACCCCGAAGCCCCGGAAGACCAGTCCCTTCTTCTCCGTCAGCAGCCGGGTCAGCTCCTGCGGTCCCAGGTCGGTGAGGCGGGTGACGAGTTCGTCGGCGCCACCGCCCTGCTCGGCCTCGATCGCGAACGGGGCCCAGGTGTCCGTCTGTGCCATCGGGTTCATGCCTCCAGATCCTTGGTGATGTCGGCGACCAGCTCCGCCTCCCGCGGGGAGAGGTAGAAGTGGTCGCCCGGGTAGGTGCGCAGGGCGAAGTCCTCGGCCCTGGTCAGCTCGGACCAGGCCAGGACGGAGTCCGGGTCGCAGCCGGGGTCCTGGAGTCCGAGGCAGGCGGTGATCGGCGCCCTGGTCCGCAGGGGTGGGGACGCCGGGCGGTAGGCCTCGACGAGCCGATAGTCGGCGCGCAGCGCGGGCAGCAGCAGTTCGCGCAGCTCGGGGATGTCGTACGCCTCCGAGCCCGGCGAGCCCAGGCGGCGCACCCCGGCCAGCAGGTCCTCGTCGCCGGACGGGCGCGGGCCGGTGCGGCGGATCCGGTGCGGCGCCGAGCGGCCGGAGACGATCAGCCGGCGCGGTACGACCCCGTGCCGGGACTCCAGCCGCAGGGCGGTCTCGTAGGCGACGTTCGAGCCCATGCTGTGCCCGAACAGGGCGAGCGGGCGGTCGAGGCGGGGCAGCAGTGCGGCGGTGACGGCGTCGGCGAGCTCGGCCATGTCCGCGGGGAACGGGTCGGCCAGGCGCTCCTGCCGGCCCGGGTAGCGGACCGCCAGCAGCTCCACGTCCGCGGGCAGCCGGGCCGCCCAGCCCTGGAAGAGCTGGGCGGTGCCGCCGGCGTGCGGGAAGCACACCAGGCGGATCCGGGGCGGCCGGCCGGTGGCGGCCGGGTGGACCCGCAGCCACGGGTCCTCCCAGCCGGACCGGTCAGCCGCGCGCGGCACCGCCGGTGCCGGTGTCGGTCTCGTCATCCGTGATCTCTCCCTTCAGATCCGGGGCCAGGACGGTGAACAGGGCGAGGACGGCCATCGCGCCGGCGATCGCGTGGACGGTGGTCCGGGCGCCCCAGGCCGCGAGGAGCAGGCCGGCCGCGGAGGACCCGAGCGCGTTGGTCCCGGAACCGATGAGTCCGGCCGTCGCGGCGACCCGGCCCTGGAGCGCGTCGGGGGTGGTGCGGACCTGGTAGACGGCCGCGCCGACGTTGAACACCGCGCCGACGAAGCCGATGCCGGCGTACAGCGCGCCCAGTGCGACCGGTGCGCCGGTGAAGCCCATCGCGCCGATCAGCAGCGCCCAGGTCACGGCTCCGCCGATGAGCAGGGTGCGCTGGCGCATCCGGCGCTGGATCCGGCTGCCCGTGAGCGCTCCGCACAGGCCGCCGACGCCGCCGATGCCCATGACGACGGCGAGCGTCGCCGAGGGCAGTCCCGTCTCCTTGATCCGCAGGATCAGCGCGAGTGCCAGCATCTGGAACAGCACGTTGGTGCCGGCGACGTACCCGAGCGCCGCGCGCAGGAACCGCTGCCGCCACAGCCAGCGCATCCCCTCCGCGACCTCGGTCGCCATCCGGGGCCGGTCGGCGCGGTCGGCGCGCTCCTGCTGGAAGTCCTTGCGGATCAGCAGCAGGGAGAGGGCGGAGAGCAGGTAGCCGAGCGCGCCGAAGCCGAACGGCAGCCAGCGGGCCGCGGACTGCAGCAGCACGCCGGCGGGCTGGCCGAGCAGCCCGGCCGCCCGCCCGCGCGCCTCGTTCTGCGCGAGGGCGGCCGGCAGGTGCGCCGGATGCACGAGGTTGCGCACGGCGCCGCGTTCGGCGAGCCGGTAGAACACCGCGAGGGCGGCCTCGACGAAGGCCGCGGCCGCCAGGTGCGCCACCGTCGTGCGGCCCGCCGCGAGGGCGAGCGCGACGCTGCCCACCACGGCCAGCCGGCCGGCCTCGCACGCGAGCATCAGCCGCCGCCGGTCCCAGCGGTCCACGAGCGCCCCGGCCGGCAGCTGCACCAGCAGCAGCGGCAGCAGGGCCGCGGTGGACACCACGGACATGGCCAGCGGGGAGCTGGTGTGCCAGAGCACGATCAACGGGTAGGCGACCGCCGTGACCCGGGCGGAGAGGAAGGACAGGCTCGCCCCGGACCACAGCAGCAGGAACTCCCGGTTGCGGCGCAGTGGCCGGTCCGGGCCCGCGGCCGGGCCGGCCCCGGTGGCCGTCGCGGGCTCGTCGGCCGACCCGTCGACGGGCTCGTCGGCAGGCCCGTCGGCGGGACCGTCGACGGCCTCGGCGCCCACGACGCGGGTCATGCCCGGCACCACTCCAGGACCGCCATCGCGCTGTGCATCTTGTTCTCGGCCTGCGCGAAGGCGATGCTCGCGGGGCCGTCGAGGACCTCGGCGGTGACCTCGTCGCCGCGGTGCGCCGGCAGGTCGTGCATGAAGACGGCCGCCGGACTGGTCTCCCACAGCGCCGCGGTCACCTGGAACGGGGCGAAGACCGTGCGCCAGTCCGGGTCGGGCTTCGCGGTGCCGGTGGTCTGCCAGCGCGTGGTGTAGACGACGTCCAGGCCGGCCGGCAGGTCGTCCATGTGGTGCCGCTCGCGGAACACCGACCCGTACCGCGCGGCCTGCTCGGCCGCGCGCTCGCGGTAGGAGGGGGCCAGGCCGTAGCCGGGCGGGGTGCGCAGGTCGAACTCGACGCCGGGGAAGCGGGTCAGGGCGAGGGACAGCGCGGAGGCGGTGTTGTTGCCCTCGCCCACGTAGAGCACGCGCAGTCCCTCGACCTTGCCGAACCGCCGGTGCATCGTGGTCAGGTCGGTGAGCGCCTGGGTGGGGTGCTCGTCGGCGCTCATCGCGTTGACCACGGCCATCCGGTCCTGGGCGGCCCAGGCGCGCATCTCGGCGGGGTCACCCGCGGTGCGGGCGACCAGGACGTCGAGCATGCGGGACATCACCCGGCCGGTGTCCTCGCTGGTCTCGCCGGTGTTGAGCTGGAGGTCGCCGGGGCCGTACGCGATGATCTGCGCGCCCAGCCGCAGAGCGCCGCTGGAGAAGGCGGTCCGGGTGCGGGTGGAGGTCTTGCTGAAGTAGACGCCCACGACGTCCCCGGCGAGCGGGGCGGGGCGTCCCGCGGTGCCGGCCGAGAACTCCGCGCCCCGGAGGACCAGGGCCTGCAGATCGGTGTCGTCGAGGTCGTCGATCGAGATCAGATGCCGGACGGATGCCACGGATTCCTCCTCTTCCTTCGGGGGTGCGGGCCGGCCGGTCCCCGAGGGGTGCCGGCCGGCCGATCGGAGCGGGAACGGGGGTGTGCTCCCCGCACGGTCCGTGCGGGGAGCGCGCGGTCAGGCCCGTTCGTCGCCGGGGACGGACCGGAGGACCGCCGGGAGCCCGTCGCCGCCGTCGGCGACGCGCCAGTCGGAGGCCAGCCGTCCGCTGCCGAAGCCGGCCTGGGCACGGCCCAGTTCGGCCGCCAGGTACTTGATGACGGCCTTTCCGGAGTCGGCGTTGGTCAGGGCGACGAAGCCGGTGCCGCCGTGCAGGTGGCTGATCGCCATGTTCAGGTAGCCCGTGGGTTCGCCGCCGTGGCCGAACTCCAGGTCGTCGCCGCTGTCGTCGACGATGGTCCCGAGCCCGTAGAAGGTGCCGGTCTCGCCCGCCAGCAGCTCCCGGGCCAGGGCCTGGGGGACCAGCGCCCCCGGCGCGCCGAGCAGGGCGTCGCGCACCGCGACCACGAACCGGGCCGTGTCCGCGGCCGTCGTCCACAGACCCGCGGCCGCGAGGTGGGCGCGCACGCGCCAGCCGCCCTTGAGCGGGGTGCCGTGGGCGTCGTGGCCGAGCGCCACCGGCAGGCCGGAGGTGTGCGGGTGGTCCTGGTCGAAGCTGCTGTCGGCGAGGCCGAGCGGGTCCAGCACCAGCCGCCGGATCAGCGGCTCGAACGGCTCGCCCGTGACGTCCTCCAGCACCTGCTGGACCACCCAGTAGTGGGTGCTGCTCTTGCGGAACACCTCTCCCGGCGGCAGCTCTCGGCGCACCCGGGGGGTGGTCACCGGCGCCCCGCCCTCCAGCAGGTCGAGCAGCCGCGGCACCGGCTCCCCGGGGCGGCACGCGAAGCCGCGCTGCTGGGCGAGCCCGGCGCGGTGCCCGAGCAGCATCCGCAGGGTGACGCGTCCCGGAGCGCCCGGCGCCTCGTCGAGGTGCCAGGAGGTGAGGTAGTCGTCGATGTCGGTGTCCAGGTCGACGATCCCCCGCTCCACCAGGCGCAGCACGCCCAGCGCGGTGACGTGCTTGCTGATCGAGCCGACCTGGAACAGGGTGCGGTCCGTCACCGGCGCCCCGCCGCCGGCCGCGAGCACGCCGTGGCCCTCGACGGCCGCCACGGCGCCGTCCCGGATGACGGCGAGGGCGACACCGGGCACGTGGTGCTCCGCCATGATCGCGTCGATGTCCTCGGCGAACCCGCCCGGTGCGGCGGGGGTCCGGTCGTGCGGCGCGCCGGCGAGGAGGGCGGCGGCCCGCGTCACCGCCTCGCTCGCCCCCTCCCGGCCGTCCTCGCCGGCCTGCCGGAGCAGTTGGGCCAGCAGCTCCGCCGGGACCTCCACGGTGGTCGGGGCCGCGGACCGCGGCCGGTCGGCGGCCGGGTCCGCCGGGCCGGCGTCACCGGACCCGGCCGGGGGCGCACCGGGCCCGCCGGAGGCGGCGGCCGTGTCCGCGTCCACCGCCTCCGCCAGGGCGATCAGGGTGTCGTGCTGGTACATGCGGTAGATCGAGACCGCCAGGCCGGCGGCGCGGGCCGCGGCCAGGACCTTGATCATGAGCAGCGAGTGGCCGCCGAGGTCGAAGAAGCGGTCGTGGACGCCGATCTGGTCGACGCCGAGGACCTCGGACCAGATGGCGGCCAGCGCCTTCTCGGTCGGGGTGCGCGGTGGCACGTGCTCCGTGCCGGTGCGCAGCGCGCCCCGGTCGGGCACCGGCAGGGCGCGTCGGTCGATTTTGCCGTTGGCGTTGAGGGGGAGGGTGTCGAGGGTGATGTAGGCGGAGGGGAGCATGTAGTCGGGGAGGTGGGC
>NZ_JBHVIV010000123.1:0-9136 GCF_042799475.1 Kitasatospora sp. NPDC057692
CGCTCAAGCCGGAGATCATCATCTGCGACGAGCCGGTCTCCGCGCTGGACGTCTCGGTGCAGGCGCAGGTGATCAACCTGCTGGAGCAGCTCCAGAACGAGTTCCAGCTCTCCTACATGTTCATCGCGCACGACCTCTCCATCGTCCGGCACATCTCCGACCGCGTCGGCGTGATGTACCTCGGCACGATGGTCGAGATCGGGACGGAGGAGGAGATCTACTCCCACCCGACCCACCCGTACACCCAGGCGCTGCTCTCCGCCGTCCCGGTGCCCGATCCGACCGGGCGCGAGCAGCGGGAGCGGATCCTGCTCAGCGGCGACATCCCGTCGCCGGCCAACCCGCCGTCCGGCTGCCGCTTCCGCACCCGCTGCTGGAAGGCGGAGGAGCGCTGCTCGACCGAGGTCCCGCTGCTGGCCGTGCCGTCGACGCTGAGCGGCCCGGCCGCGCACGAGTCGGCCTGCCACCTCGCGGAGGTCCGGGACGTGATCGGCGCGGGCTGAGCGCAGCGGACCGGAGGGGGCCCCGGAGTCGTCGCGGACTCCGGGGCCCCCTCCGTCACTTCTGGTAGCCGACGTTCTCCCAGACGATGTCGGACAGGCCCTGGGCCCCGATGTTGGCGAGGTCGGCCCGGGCGCCGAACAACTGCGGGCGCTGGTAGAGCGGCAGCATCCCGGCCACCTTCCACAGCTCGCCGTCGGCCTGGTTGATGGCCTCGAAGGCGCCGGCCGCGTCGGTCGCCGCGGCCGCCCGGTCGAACGCGGCGTCCACCGCCGGGCTGCCGGTCTGGGAGTGGTTGGTGCCGCCGTTGGCGGCGAAGTTGGTCCGGTTGCCGCTGGCCGGGAACGGCGTGCCGAACAGCGAGTAGGCGGCGATGTCGAAGTCCCGCTTGTTGACGTACTTGTCGAAGTAGTCGTTGGGGCTGGCGGTCACGGTGGTGACCTTGATCCCGACCTCCTTGAGCATGCCGGTGGTGACGGCGGCCTCGTTCTGGGCCTGGGTGACGCCGGCCGGGATGACCATCCGCAGGTTGAGCTCCTTGCCGTCCTTGCGGCGGACGTCGCCGTCGAGCTTCCAGCCGGCCGCGTCGAGCTTGCGGACGGCCTCGGCCGGGTCGTAGCGGCTCAGGCCCAGGGAGTTGTCCCGGTAGGCGTTCTGGTTGGCCACCAGCAGGTGGTTGTTGAGGGTGACGGTGGGCCAGTCGAGCCCGGCGAGGTCGGAGCGGGCGATGGCGTCCCGGTTGATCGCCTGGAAGATCGCCTGGCGGACGGCCGGGTCGGTGAGCGCGGGGCTGCGGCCGTTCAGCGTGAACTGCCGGAAGTCGGGCCCGCCGGCCCGCCGGACGGCGGCGCCCGGGGTGCTGCGGATCAGCTGGTAGCCGGCCACGTCCGGGCCGTTGTTGTACAGGTCGAGTTCGCCCTTGTTGAAGGCGGCGGCCATCGTGTTGGGCACCATGGCGCGGAAGACGATCCGGTCCAGCAGGGGCTTGTCGCCCCACCAGGCCGGGTCGGCGACCAGGGTGACGGTCTGCGCCGTCCGGTCCATCCTCTCCACCTTGAACGGGCCCGCGGTGACCGGGATCGCGTCCAGGTAGGAGGTGTTGAACAGCTCGGGCGTGGCGACCCTGCTCGCCGGCAGCAGCGGGGCGTTGGCGGCGCCGTTGAACATCGACTGCCACTCGGAGTACGGCCGCTCGAAGGTCATCACGGCCTGGTAGTCGTCCTTGCCCCGCTCGACCGCGGAGACCTGCTCGAAGCCGGTGCTGCTGGCCGCCCGGTACGCCGGGTCCTTGCCGTTCAGCGCCCGCCAGTTGGCCTCGATGTCGCGCCAGGTGATCGGCGCGCCGTCGGACCAGTGGGCCTTGGGGTTCAGCGTCCAGACCACGACCTGGCGGCCGTCCCGCTGCTCCGCGTGCGCCTCCAGCAGGTAGGCCGGGTTGGGGGTCTGGGTGCCGGCCGCGTCGGAGCGGAAGAAGGTCGGCAGCAGCGGCTTGCTGACGGCGATGGTGGAGGACTCGCCGCCGTCGGTCTGGATCGGCGACCACTGGGTGGAGTACTGCGCGATCGCCACCCGCAGGGTGCCGCCCTGGCGCAGCTCGGCGCGGTCGTGCGGGTTGATGTCCACGGCGGTGAGCTTGGGGCTCTCGACCGCGCTCGGCAGGGCGCGGGTGCCGGCGTCGGCGGAGCCGCCGCCGGGGCCGCAGGAACAGAGCGCCAGCGAGAGCGAGACGGCGGTGAGGCCGGCGAGCAGGGCCGTGCGGCGGTACAGGGGGCGGCCCATGGTGGTTCTCCCGGGACGGATGTGGCGGACGACAGGCGACACATCTTGCTGACCGGGAGTGGGGTTGTCGAGGGGCGGGCCCGGAATCGGGCCCGCCCCTCGATAACGGTTCGGTCAGACCGGGAACTTGAAGGTGCGGTCCCGGTCGCCGGTCTTGTCGAGCAGCAGGGTGATCTGGTCGGCGACGTCCTGCGGGGTGATCGTGACGAGCTGGCCGTTCTTCTTCGTCTTCACCTTGTCGAAGCCGCCGGCGACCATCTGGCGGTTGAGCGCGTCGAGGTCCCACTTGGGCACGAACTTGCCGTTGGCGTCCGGGACCAGGGTGAGGGCGACGGCGGCGGTCTTCGGGCCGAAGTCGAACTTCTTGGTGCCGGCCTGGAGGTGGATCTGGCCGTTCACGGCGGACTTGCCGAGGGTGTCCGCCGCGCCCTGGAGGGCCTGCGCGGAGGTCTTCGGCTGGGCGGCGGTCACGGCCAGTGCGACGGCCTGGTCGGGCTTGCCCGCGGCGCGGTCGCGGTAGGCCGCGTCGACCAGGTCGACGGCGGCGGCGGAGTCCACCGCCTGCCCGGCCTTGCCGGGGACGACGACGGCCTCGCCGGTCTCGGAGAACTTGACGTAGCCCTCCTGGAGGCCCTGGCCGCTGCCGCCGGCGAGCGCCTCCAGCGCGGACTTGAGCTTGGCCCGGTCGACCTTGACCTCAGGCGGCACCGCCTTCTCGTCGCCCTTGAGCGACTTGAGGACGTCCAGCGGGTTGTAGGAGTGCTGGGCGAGCTTGTCCACGGTGGCCGTGGTGTCGAAGGCGAGCCCGGCGGCGGTCGGGTCGAGGTCCATGCTCTGCTCGCCGACCTTCAGCTTGACCGGCTGCTGGCCGGCCTTGCCGACGCTCTCGTCGAGCTGGTGGATGGCCTGGTCGCGGCTGCTGCCGCCGATGTCCGTACCGAGCACCACGGTGCCCTTGGGGACGTCGGACTGGTTCAGCATCAGGCCGGTGCCGTAGGCGGCGGCGCCGAGGAAGCCCACCGCGAAGACGGCGTAGGTGGCGAGCTTGACCAGCTTCTTGGCGGCGCTCGGCTTGGGCTTGGGGGTCGGCGCGGGCTTGGCGGCGGAGGGGGCCGGCTTCGGGGCGGACGGGCCGTCCGCGGCCGGGGCGGTGGCGGCGGCCGGGGTGGCGGTCGCGCTCTCGGCCGGCGGGCCGGAGGTCTGGAAGGGGTCGGCGACGGGCTCGCCCTGGCGGCCGGGGGCGCCGGGGAAGAGGCCGCCAGGGGCCGGGGCGCCGTTCGCGGCGGCGGCCGGCGGGCGCTGGACGGCGAACGGGTCGGCACCGGCCGGGGCGCCGGGGAAGAGGCCGGGCTGCGGGGTGCCGGCGGGCGCGCCGGATATGGGCGCGGCCGGGGCGCCGTCGCGGATCGGGGCGAAGCCGTCGACCGAGGTGTCCTCGGGGCTCGGTGCGCCGGGAGCGCCGGGGACCGGGGCGAAGGGGTCGGCGGGCGCGAACGGGTCGGCCGGGACCGGCGGGGCGTACAGCTCGGTGGTGGAGTCGGCGTAGACGCCGGCCTCGTCGGCGGGCAGCTCCTGGGCCGCGCCGTACGGGGCGGCGGGCGTGCCGTTCGGGTGCGCCGCGGGGGCCTGGGCCTGGGCGGGCACCGCGCGGCCCTTGGTGCGGGTCGCGCCGGGGGCGGCCGCGGCGGGGCGCTCGGCCTGCGGCCGGGAGCCGTCGGCCCGGGCGGTGCCGCGCTGCGGTGCGGCGGCCGGTGCGGTGGCGGCGGGTGCGGCACCGGCGGCCGGGGCCGCGGCGGTGGCCGGTGCGGGGGCGGCGCCCTCGGCGGCCGGGGCCTTCTTCTGGCGCGGGCGGAACCACGCGCCGGTCGACTCGGCCTCGGAGGTGGCCGGCGGGATCTGCCACTCCGGCGGCAGGTTCGGCGGGGTGCCGCGGCCGCCGCCGTCCATCACGCCGAGCACCGGGGAGGCGGGCGCGGCGGAGCGGTGCCGGGGGCCGGCCGGCTCGGCGGCGGGCGCCGGGGCCTCCTCGCCGCCGCCGTCCTCGTTCTTGACGGCGCTGCGGACCACCACCGGCGGGATCGGTCGCGAGCCGGGGATGTTGATCCGGACCCGCGTGGTGAGGGTGGTCTCGGTCTTCGGACCCTCGTCCTCGCCCTCCGGAGCCGGGCCCTTGGCGGCACCGGTGCCGCCCGTGCGGTCGCCGCCGGCGAAGCCCGGTGTCCCGTAGGGCGGGGTGCCCGACGGGTAGGCGTCCGGGCCCGTGCGCCGAGGCGTCGGGTGGGCGTTGTCAGATTCGCGGCTGCTCAATGCTGCTCTGCTCCGGGTTCGCGGGCCGGGCCGTGCGGCGCGACCGCGGTTCGTCGGCGCCGGGCCTGGCGGGCGGCGTCGGGTACGGCTTCTGCGGCACCACCATACTGGGAAGAACCGACCGGTGAACCGGTTCGGAGAGATCCCGATACGTCCGGTTCCTCCGGTATGAGAGTACGACCGGGCGGTGCTGACTGCCCGTCGTACCGGCCACCGTACGCGGGTGGCCGCCCGGGTCAGCGGGGCGGGCCCGCCACCCCGGGGAACCAGCCGGCGCGGGTCGGCAGGGTGGCGCAGATCACGCCCAGGATCGAGCCGGCGAACAGCCAGGCGAGCGATGTGCTGTTGGTCCAGAGCACGTTGTCCCCCTCCGGGCGGGGGACCATCACCATCAGCAGCGCCACGAACCAGCCGGCCGCCGGGACGGCCGCGCCGAGCCGGGTGCCGGTCACCCGCAGGCCGCCGTAGAAGGTCGCCGCGGTGGCGGCGAGCGCCAGCAGGAGTCCCACGGGCGGCCACAAGGCCTGCACAAACGCTCCGCACACCGACACCGCGAAGCCCAGCGGGAAGAACAGGACATAGGCCGCGATCCGTGCGGCGCGCGGGGGCTGGGGCTCCTTCAGCCGCTCGTCGCGGGTGCCGAGGACGGTCGCCGGGATCGAGCGGCGGGCGGGCCGCGCCGGGGCGGGCGGGGTCATCGGGCGCGCTCCTCGGAGGCAGCGGCGCCACCGGGCGCCGGTACGGGGTCCAGGCCGGCGAACAGGTCGTCCTCCGGCAGCCGCGGCCCGGCCTGGCCGTGCACCAGCTGGTAGTACTCGGTGGTCAGCAGCGGCTGGCCCAGGTGGTTGGAGAGCGCGAAGAACGCGCCGGTGGGGTCCACGGTGATCTGGGTGGCGTGCGCGGCCATCGCGGCGGCCTTGCGGCCGGCGTACGCGGCGCCGTCCAGGGCGGTGGTGACCAGCGGGTCGTCCACCACCCCGGGCACGTCCGCGGGCTCGGCCACGCCCGGGAACGGCGCCTTCTCGGCGGTCTCGGCGAGCGCCCGTTCGAGCACCGAGCGGGGCACCCGGTTCCAGTACACCTTGGCGATCCGCCAGGCCGGGCCCAGCTCGGGCCGGTGCGCCGGGTCGGCGGCCAGCTCGTGGGCGCGGGTCGCGACCCGGTGCGCCTGGATGTGGTCGGGGTGCCCGTAGCCGCCGTGCTCGTCGTAGGTGACCAGCACCTGCGGGCGCACCTCGCGGACCACCGCCACCAGCCGGTCGGCCGCCTCGTCCACGTCGGCCCGCCAGAAGCAGCCGGGCGCGTCGTTGTCGGGCACGCCCATCATCCCGGAGTCGCGGTAGCGGCCCGGGCCGCCGAGGAAGCGGACGTCGGTGACCCCGAGCGCCGACATCGCCGCGGTCAGCTCGCCGATCCGGTGCGCGCCGAGGGTGTCGTCCCGATCCGCCGTCAGATGGGCCAGCTCCGGCGGGATCACCTCGCCGCCCTCGCCGAGGGTGCAGGTCACCAGGGTGACGTGGACGCCCTCGGCGGCGTACCGGGCCATCGTGGCGCCGTTGTTGATCGACTCGTCGTCGGGGTGCGCGTGCACCAGGAGGAGGCGGCGGCCGGTAGTCGCGGTCATGGGAGGAAGCCTAACGACCGGCGCACCGCCCGGTGACCGCACGCGGCGGGTCAGAGCCGCAGGCCGTTGATCATCCCCGCGAGGTTGCTGGTGACCTGGCTGATCGAGGGGGCGATGGAACTGGACGCCAGGTAGAAGCCGAGCAGCGCGCAGACGATCGCGTGCGCGAGCTTCAGGCCGGAGCGGCGGATCAGCACCACCACGATGACCAGCATCAGCATGGCGGCGGAGATGGACAGGGCCATGGCGGCTCACACTCCTCGGGGCCTGGCGAGCACTCGTGCACCAGTCATACCCGAAGAGTGAGGGTGTCATGACGCTGGGTGAGTCCGCATGCCCCGGGGCACGGTGGCACTGCTGGGGCGCATGGGCCGGTCGGAGGGGGTGCGGGACCCGTCCGGGCGTACTTGGGGCCGATGCTCCGAACGAGTGATCACCATCGGCCGACCCCGGGTCGTAGGGTCTGGTGCCATGACCACCCACACCTCAGCGGACACCTTCCCGCGGCAGTACGCGCGCACCCTGCGCTACACCGTCGGCGCCCCCCGGTCGTTCTCCGTCGCACCCGACGGCTCCCGGGTCGTCTTCCTGCGCTCCCGGTCCGGCAGCGACCGCGCCAATCTGCTCTGGACCCTCGACACCGCCACCGGCGAGGAGCGGATCGCCGCCGACCCGGCCGTGCTGCTCGGCGGCGGCGAGGAGGACCTCTCCCCGGCCGAGCGGGCCCGCCGCGAGCGCAGCCGCGAGGGCTCGGCCGGGATCGTCGGCTACGCCCTGGACGGCGCCGGCCGGATCGCCGCCTTCGCCCTGTCCGGCCGGCTGTTCGTCGCCGACCTGGTCGCCGGCACCGCCACCGAACTGCCCGCCGAGGGCCCGCTGCTCGACCCGCGCCCCTCCCCGGACGGCACCCACGTCGTGTACGCCACCACCTCCGGCGAGCTGCGGCTGACCCGCGTCGACGGCACCGGCGACCGCGCCCTCGCCCGGCCCGACGGGCCGAACGTGACGTGGGGCCAGGCCGAGTTCATCGCCCAGGAGGAGATGGACCGCGACCGCGGCCACTGGTGGTCCCCGGACAGCGACCGGCTGCTGGTCGAGCGGGCCGACGACACCCCGGTCAACCGCTGGTGGATCGCCGACCCGGCCAACCCGGACCGCGAGCCCGCCGAGGTCGCCTACCCGGCCGCAGGCACCGCCGACGCCGAGGTCGGCCTCTGGCTGCTCGCTCTGGACGGGACCCGCACCGAGGTGGTCTGGGACCGCGCGGCCTTCCCCTACCTGGCCCGGGTGCACTGGTCGAAGGGCGGCGTGCCGCTGCTGCTCGTCCAGTCCCGCGACCAGCGCACCCAGCGCACCCTCGGCCTGGACGTCGCCACCGGCGCCACCGAGGTGCTGCACGAGGAGCACGACGACGTCTGGCTGGAGCTGTTCCAGGGCGTCCCGGCCTGGACCCCGGACGGCAGGCTGGTGCGGATCTCCGACGAGTCCGGCGCGCGCTCGCTGGTGATCGGCGACCACACCGCCACCGGGCCCGACCTGCACCTGCGCTCGGTGCTCGCGGTCACCGCCGGGGAGGTCTTCTTCACGGCCTCCGGCGGCGCCGCCGAGACCGACCCCGAGCCCGGCTGGATCGCCGTCGGCCGGATCAGCCACGACGGCAAGCGGCTCGCCTGGGAGTCCGCCAACGGCCGCCCGTTCACCTCCGTCACCACCGCCGTGCACGCGGCCGGCGTCACCGTGCGGGCCACCGCCGAGCCCGACCTGCCCGGCACCCTGGTGCAGGTCGCCCGGGACCTGCCGGAGGGCGTCGTGGTGGACGACGTCGCCGTCATCGCCTCGCACGCCGAGACCCCGGTGATCACCGCCCGCCCGGTGTTCCGCTTCGCCGGCGAGCGCCGCATCCCCGCCGCGGTCTTCCTGCCCACCGGCTACGACCGCGAGCGGGACGGCCTGCTGCCCGTCCTGATGGACCCCTACGGCGGCCCGCACGGCCAGCGCGTCGTCCAGGCGCACAACCCGCACCTCAACTCGCAGTGGTTCGCCGACCAGGGCTTCGCGGTCGTCGTCGCCGACGGCCGGGGCACCCCCGGGCGCGGGCCGGCCTGGGAGAAGTCGATCCACCACGA
Organism: Kitasatospora sp. NPDC057692; assembly: GCF_042799475.1. Taxonomy (NCBI): domain Bacteria; kingdom Bacillati; phylum Actinomycetota; class Actinomycetes; order Kitasatosporales; family Streptomycetaceae; genus Kitasatospora; species Kitasatospora sp. NPDC057692. The sequence goes on from NZ_JBHVIV010000123.1 coordinate 8,338, forward strand.
CTTCGCCGGGGCCACCCTGGACGACCAGGTCGACGCGCTGCGGGCGCTCGGCGGCGAGTTCCCGCTCGACCTCGACCGGGTCGCCATCCGCGGCTGGTCGTACGGCGGCTACCTCGCCGCGCTGGCCGTGCTGCGCCGCCCGGACGTCTTCCACGCGGCGGTCGCGGGCGCGCCGGTCACCGACTGGCGGCTGTACGACACCCACTACACCGAGCGCTACCTGGGCCACCCGGCCGAGCACCCCGAGGTGTACGACGGCAACTCGCTGACCGGCTACGCGGCCGGCCTGGAGCGCCCGCTGATGATCATCCACGGGCTCGCCGACGACAACGTGGTGGCCGCGCACACCCTGCGGCTCTCCTCGGCGCTGCTCGCCGCCGGGCGGCCGCACACCGTGCTGCCGCTCTCCGGCGTCACCCACATGACGCCGCAGGAGGAGGTCGCGGAGAACCTGCTGCTGCTCCAGGTCGACTTCGTGAAGAAGTCGCTCGGGATCCGGGCCGAGGAGAGCTGAGGAGGGGGAGCGGGGCCGGATCAGGGTGCCCGGGCCCGCGGACGAGCGGTGCCGGGGCGTTCCCATCCCGCTCCCCCTTGGCCGCGTGTACCCGCAGGGGGTCGATCCGTCCGGCCTCGATGTGCGCTCCACGCTAGCGGGAGGGTCCGACAGCGGTCGGTCCGTGCGTTGGGGCATTAAAACCGGCATGCCGAACCCCCCCCGGGGGCCCAGCCCCCCCCCCCCCGGCCCGCGGGGCGCCCGGGGGGGCGGGAAAACCACCCGGCCGGGGGGACCGGGCATAGC
>NZ_JBHVIV010000123.1:9146-20118 GCF_042799475.1 Kitasatospora sp. NPDC057692
CGGGGGGGCGGCCCCGCCGGGGGGGGGCCGGGGGTTTCTCAATCACACCCTCCAGCCCCCCCCCACGACGGCGGCCACTGCCGCCGCACCCGGGCCCGGCGGGACTCCGGTGGTGCCGGAAACAGCACCGGCAGGGAGGACCGGGACTTCCGGCTGCGCGCCTCGGTGCCGCTGCGGACGGCCTCCGTCCCGATGGGACCCTAGGCTGGTCCGGGCGGAGGAACTCTCCGCACCGGCCGCCCCGGAGCGGCGGCCCCGGTTCCGGCCGAGGGGCAGCATGACGGGCATGCCGAAGCCTGTCGCGGTGGTGCTCGTCGTCCTGCTCCTCTCGCTGATCCCGTGCGCCGCCTTCACCGAGGCCGGTGGCGCCGCCGTGGGGGCGGCGCCTACGGACGCCCGAACCGCGCCCGCCGGGCGACCCGGGTGAGGCCGAGGCTCCGGAACAGCGCCGCCGACGCCGGGTTGTTCACGTTCACGTCCAGGAACACCTCCGCGTCCCCGGCCGCCCGCAGCCGCTCCAGCGCGGCCACCGCCAGCGCCCGCCCGAGCCCCCGCCGCCGCCACGCGGGCACGGCCCCGACCTGCACCAGGAACCCTTCGGCGCACACCACGAACCCGACCGGCACACCGTCGGAGTCCCGGGCGAGCAGCGAGGCCCCGGGCCGGAACCCGTCGTCGATCAGCCAGGTCGCCCACTCGGCCCGCGTCCAGCCCGGGAACCCCGGCCGGTCGGCGAAGGAGTGGCGGTACGCCTCGTGGAAGGCGTCGGCCGCCCCCTCCTCCCAACAGTCCTCGGGCCACTCCTCGATGCCCACCCCGGCCGGCCACGCCACCGCCGGCAGAGGTGTCTCCGGTCCCAGCCGGAACACGTCCTCCGCGAACTCCTGCCGCAGCCCCCGTGACCGGAACAGCTCCTCGGCGGCGGGCGTCAGCGCCTCCGTCTCCACCTGGACGACGGTCTCCGCCGCCGTCATCAGCCGGTCCAGCAGCTCACCGCCGAGCCCCCGGCCCCGGAAGTCCGGGTCCACCGCTCCCACCAGCGACCAGTACCCGGCGTAGGGCCTGGCCGCCCCGCAGGCGACCAGCCTGCCGTCCTCGTACGCCCCGATCCGGACGGTCCCCGGCCCGTCGTACCGCCGGCCGACGAAGGACGGCTCGCCCGCCACCGGCAGTCCGCCGTCCACCGCCAGGCAGCGCCGCACCACCTCCAGGACCGCCCCCGGCCCGCTCTCCGGAAGCATCTCCCACCACTCCACGCCCATCCCCGGCCGCCTCCCTCTCCGCTCTCTCCCGCATGCCACCCCGAAAGCCGGTCGGGCGCAACCGGATTACGGCTGTGCGGAGCAGGAAGTCGGCCGGTCCGACGTCCTACTCCAGCGAGGCCCGAAGAGCGGCGGTGAACCAGGCGAAGACGTCATGGAGGCTCTCCTGGACCGGCCAGCCGTTGATGGTGGCGAGGAGGTGCCAGTAGCGCTCGGCGCGGGGGTCGTTGGCGGTTTCGACGCGGTCGAGGATCCAGGCGCGGAGGGCGGCGTCGTCGGGGCGGGTGAAGGTGGCGGCGTAGGCGGCGGTGAGGGAGTCGAGGACGGGAGCGGCGGCGGGCGAGCCGGGGTCGATCCCGTCGGCGACGGCGGCGGTCACGGTGGTGCGGACGGCCTCGGAGAGGTCGGTGTGCAGGCCGGTGTCGTCGCCGGCCGCCCGCTCGGCCGCCTGGTGGGCGGCCATCCGGCGGACCGCGGCGCGGAAGTCCACGTCCTGCACGAGTTCACCCAACTCCACCCAGGCGTCGACCTGTTCGGGGGTCGGATCGTCCGGAAGCCCCGGCATGGCGGAGCGCATCATGGCGACGAACTCCGGATTGGCGTCCAGACCGCCGAAGGCGGCGTCGATGAAGTCGTTGACCAGGCGCCGGCGTTCGGCGTCGGACAGCTTCGCGAGTTGGTGCATGCGTCTCATCTCCTCGGTCGTGGAGCCGCGTTCGGCGATCGCCCGCAGCACCGTCCGGCGCAGCCGGAGCGTGCGGATCTGCACGTCCAGCGCGTCGGCGTGCGCGGCGGCCACCTCGCGCAGCGGGGCGGAACGGTCCAGCACCCGCCGGACCGTGGCCAGGTCCAGCCCCAGTTCCCGCAGGGTGCGGACCAGGTCGAGCCGGGCCAGGGCGTGCACGTCGAAGCGGCGGTAGCCGGCCGGCGTGCGGCAGGTGGGCGGGACGAGCCCGGCGTCGGCGTAGAACCGGACGGCCTTCACCGTCAGGCCGGTGCGCCGGGCCAACTCGCCGATGGAGTACAGGGTGGTGTCGAGCTCGTCGTCCCGCATGGCCCCAGCTTGGCGTCTCCCCCCGGGGGAGACTCAAGGGGCCGCCGGGACCAGGCCGCGGCGGCGCGGGAGTGGACGAACGAGCCCGGCGCGCCGGGTCTTCCGGGAGTCCGCCGCCGGCGGTGGTGGACGGGGCCGGGATCGGAGTGAACGCCACCGGCTCGGAACCGGGGGTGCTCCTGGTCCGGCCGCTGTCCGCCGGAACGCCGTAGGGTCGGGCGCCGTGAGCGACATGCGGAACGACCGGCCCTCGGTGCGGGTGCTGCGCGGCGAGCGGGTGATCGACCCGGTGCTGGCCGCCGCCGCGCTGGCCGAGGGGGCGAACCCGCTGACCGCCCGCGAGCGGGACGTGCTGGCGGCCGCGGCGGACGGGGCGGTGAACGCGGACACCGCCGGGCGGCTGCACCTCTCCGGGGGGACGGTGCGCGACCACCTCTCGACGGCGATCCAGAGGACCGGGGCCCGCAACCGCGCCTAGGCGGTCCGGATCGCCCGGGAGAAGGGCCGGCTCTGACCGGCGGGTCTCAGTTCAGCCGGTGGCGGGCGGCCCGGGCCTCCTGGCGGACCTTGCTGGCGGAGTCCGGGTCGAAGGCGTCCAGGATCCCGGCGTACTCGTCCATCTCCGCGGCCCCGCCCAGGAAGTCGCCGGTGCGCACCAGCAGCTCGGCGCGTTCGAGGCGGAGCTGGGCGGGGTGGCGGGGGAGCAGCAGGGCGAGCTCGGTGGCCCACAGCTGGGTGCGGGCGTGCTCGGGGCGGTCGGCGGCCCAGGTCCGGATGTTGCCGAGCACCCGCAGCGCGACGTCCAGCGGCTGGGCGGGCGTGAGCAGCTCCGGCGTGAACTCGTGCCCGGCGGCGCGCACCAGCCGGGCCACGTCGTCGAGGTCGAGCAGCCGGCCGCCGTGGAACGGGTCGGCCAGGACGTACTCCTCGCCGCCGGCGGGCCCGCCGACCGCGACGATGAAGTGGCCGGGCAGGGCGATGCCGTGCACGGCGAGCCCGGCCCGCCGGGCGACCGCCGACCAGACCAGGGCGAGCATGATCGGCAGCCCGCGGCGGCGCCGCAGCACGTCGGGCAGCAGCGAGGACTCCAGCCGCCGGTAGTCGGACTGCCGCCCGTGGAACCGCTCGCGCCCGCCGAGGACGGCGGCCAGCAGCGCCGCGGTCTCCTCCGGCCCGGCCGGGGCCCGGTCGGCGACGGCGCGCCGGACGGCGGCCGCGTGCCGGTCCAGGGCCGCCGAGCAGGCGGCGAGCAGCGCGTCGACGGAGGGCGGGCCCTGGAGGTCGTCCGGGTCCGCCGGGTCGGGGGCGGGGAGGTGCTCGGCGGCCGCGAGCAGGCAGAGCAGCACCGGATCGGGGTGCTCGGCCCGGGCCTCGGTCCGGAAGCGTGCTCTGCTCTGCTCGGTCACGGCGGTGGCGGCGGCTTTCGTAGGGCGGCGGACGGAGGGACGGTGCCAGGGCGGCGCCCTAGCCCTGGGGCAGGAGCGCGTAGTGGTAAGTGTGACTGGTCGTGAAGCCCAACCCGTCGTACAGCGCGACCGCCCCGGCGTTGTCCGCCTCCACCTGCAGGTGGGCGCCGGTGGCGCCCTCCTCGGCGGCCCGGGCGGCGAGCACCGCCATCACCGCCGTGGCCAGGCCGCGGCGGCGGGCCCGCGGCGCCACCTCGATGGCGCCGAAGCAGGCCCACGGTCCGTCGATGACGCAGCGTCCGACGGCGAGCACGGGCGGGGTGCCGCCCTCGGGCCCGCCGCCGGGGGTGTCGTGGACGGTCGCGAACCAGACCGAGGGGCCGCCGTGGAGCACCGCGCGGGCGGCCTCCTCCGCCGCCGGGTCACCGGTCACCCGGCGGTAGAGCGACATCCAGTCGGCGGAGGCGGTCCGGGCCAGCCGCACCCGGTCCCGGGCGGCCGGGTCGCCGATCCTGGTCAGCGGCGCCAGCTCGGCCACCCGGACCAGGGTGGGCGCGTACGCGGCGCCCAGCCGGTCCGGCTCGGCGCGCAGTGCCTCCGGCGAGCCGGGGGCGGTGACCTCCACCCAGGCCGGCAGCCCGCGCGCCGCGTACCACGCGCGCGCGGTGGTGAGCGCCTCGTCGAGCGGCACACCGGGGTCGCCGAGCGCCTGCACGGAGTTGGCGCGCCGGGTGAAACCGGCCGAGGCGCGCAGCGTCCACGCGCCCAGCGGCTCCTGTTCGACGGCGGGCCAGCCGCGGGCGGCGATCCGCTGGAGCTCGGCCGGACCCGCCTGGGGCAGCGGCGCGCGCCGGGCCGGGAAGAGCGGCACGGTCTTGCCGGCGACCAGCAGCTTCTCGTCGAAGGAGACCGGATCGCCGCTCCTGGGCACCACCGTGAGGCCCGAGTCGTCCCAGGATGCGAGCACACCGATCACATCGCGGAACACTGGCCGGTTGTCGTCGGAGAAGCCGTCGAGCCGCCGTACAGAGACCCTGCGGCCCACGTCAGAGCGATCTATCCGGACCTCCGGACGGTCCTGAACCGGCCCTTCGGCGGCCATCTGGGCACCTCCTGTGCATTTGCGGTCTCCGACCCGCGATACTAGGGGCGGGCATCGACGACGCCGCGCTCACCCGCGCACGCGAGAAAACCGAATGGGCCGCCAAGCCCTTCCGAGGAGGAACGACAGCGTGACCTACGTCATCGCGCAGCCTTGTGTCGACGTCAAGGACAAGGCCTGCATCGAAGAGTGCCCGGTTGACTGCATCTACGAGGGCGAGCGATCGCTCTACATCCACCCGGATGAGTGTGTCGACTGTGGCGCTTGCGAGCCGGTCTGCCCGGTCGAGGCGATCTTCTACGAGGACGACACGCCGGAGGAGTGGAAGGACTACTACAAGGCCAACGTCGAGTTCTTCGACGACCTCGGCTCGCCCGGCGGCGCCTCGAAGCTCGGTCTGATCGAGCGCGACCACCCGTTCATCGCCGCTCTGCCGCCGCAGAACGCCGACCACTGACGACTGGTGGCAACTGAGCTGTGAGTACCAAGAACAGCACGCACGCGCCGTTCCCGGGCCACCCGGGGGCGGCGCGCCGCGTTACGGACCTGCTGCCGGTGTTCCCCTGGGACAAGCTGGAGCCGTACAAGGCGACCGCGCTCGCCCACCCCGGCGGGCTCTGCGACTTCTCCGTCGGCACCCCGGTCGACCCGGTGCCCGAGGTGATCCAGAAGGCGCTCGCCGCGGCCACCGACACCCCCGGCTACCCGACCGTCTGGGGCCCGCTGGAGCTGCGCGGGGCGATCGCCGGCTGGCTGCGCCGCCGGCTCGGCGCCGAGATCGGTCCGCAGGCCGTCCTGCCGACCGTCGGCTCCAAGGAGCTGGTCGCCTGGCTGCCGACCCAGCTGGGCCTCGGCCCAGGGGACCAGGTCGCCTACCCGCGGCTGGCCTACCCGACGTACGAGGTGGGCGCGCGGCTGTGCGGCGCCGAGCCGGTCGCCTACGACTCGGTGGACGAGCTGGACGGCTCCCGGGTGCGCCTGCTCTGGGTCAACTCCCCGTCCAACCCGACCGGGCGGGTGCTCGGCGCGCCGGAGCTGCGCCGCGCGGTGGAGTGGGCGCGCGAGCACCGGGCGCTGCTGGTCAGCGACGAGTGCTACCTGGAGCTCGGCTGGGAGGCCGAGCCGGTCTCCGTGCTGCACCCCGAGGTGTGCGGCGGGGGCGGCCACGAGGGCCTGCTCGCGGTGCACTCGCTGTCCAAGCGCTCCAACCTGGCCGGTTACCGCGCCTCCTTCGTGGCGGGCGACCCGGTGGTGGTCAAGGAGCTGCTGGAGGTGCGCAAGCACGGCGGCATGATCGTGCCGGCCCCGGTGCAGGCGGCGACGGTCGCCGCGCTCGCGGACGACGCGCACGTGGCCGAGCAGCGGGAGCGCTACGCGGCCCGGCGCGCGGAGCTGCGGGCGGCGCTGGAGGCGTACGGCTTCCGGATCGAGCACTCGGAGGCCAGCCTCTACCTGTGGGCGACCCAGGACCGGCCGTGCTGGGAGACGGTGGCCGAGCTCGCGGGGCTGGGCATCCTGGTGGCGCCCGGCGACTTCTACGGCCCGGCCGGCGACCGGTTCGTGCGGGTCGCGTTCACCGCGACCGACGAGCGGGTCGCGGCGGCGGTGGAGCGGCTGCGCGCGGCGGCCGCCGCGCGGTAGCCGGAGGAGCGCACGAGGGCCGGCGTCCGGGGTTCCGGACGCCGGCCCTCGCCGCTGTGCGGACGGGCTCAGCCGATCGGCAGACCGTTGAGGCTGCCGCCGTTGAGGCTGCCCAGCAGGCCGCCGAGCGGGCCGAGCGCGCTGGTGAGGCCGGACAGGCCGTTCAGCGGGCTGTTCTGGCCGAGGTCGGCGCCGCCGAGGCGGTTGGCCGACCCGTGCTCGGCGAGGCCGAGCACATCGGCGGCGGGCAGGTCGGCGGGCAGCGCCCGGGTGACCGAGCCGATCGGCAGCGCGTCGGTGACGGTGGTGGTGCTGGGGATCGCCTGGACGACCCCGCTGCCGCCCGGGACGGCGCTGGTGAGGGTGTCGGCCGGGGCGAGGTCGCCGACCGGGCCGAGGCCGGCGTGCGAGCTGCGCTGCGGGGTGGCGCTCTTGCCGGTGACGGCCTCGCCGAGCTTGCCGGCCAGGGCCCGGGCGACCTTCGGGGCGACACCGGAGAGCTCGCCGGTGGTGGCGGCGGTCTGGTCGATCGGGGCGGTCAGCGAGCCGGCCTTCTCGTTCGCCTCGGGGAGCTGCTGGGCGACGATGTTGCCGGTCGCGTCGGCGGCGGCGGGCACGCCCGCGGCGACGGTGGCGGCGCCGGTGTTCCCGGCGGCCTGGCCCAGCTGGTGGGTGGTGTGCTGCAGGGTGGAGCCGGCGTCGGTGTTGGTGAGCTGGCCCAGCGGGGCGGCCAGGTCGCCCTTCGGCAGCAGGGCGTCGGCGGCGGACGCGGAGCCGGCCGCGACCAGCGGGGTCGCGCCGGCCGCCACGAGCAGTGCGGCCTGGGCGATCCGGCGCGTGAGGGGGTGAGACATGGGGCTCCTCGGAGGGTCTGGGTCCGTTCCGTCCGCCGGGCGGACGACGTTGTTACCGCTTGAGAAGCCAGAAGGTTTCGGCCCGTGCAAGGAAAGCGCCGGGCCGGTGATCGGATGGTAGGACCGCACAGTGGGGCGCCCCGGGTGTCGGGCCGGGGGTACGGGCCCGCGACGGGCCAAGGGGAGTGACGGTTCTGCGCCCCGCCCGCCCCGGCCGGCCCGCCGTCCACCTGGATTGACGCGAATCACCCCGGTGGCGGCAACCCGGACACCAGTGCGTCAACGGTCCGGGGCCGCCGGTTTCAGCCCTTCGCGGGGGCGGCCAGCGAGACCAGCACCAGCTTGGTCGACGTCCCGGTCGGCTGCGGCTTCCAGCCGTCCTCGGACTTCGCCTTCCGCCAGATCCTCCCGTCGTAGGCGACGGTCTCGATGCCCAGCCGCTGAGCCTGCGTCACCGCCCAGTGCGCCACCGCCCAGCCGTTCTGCCGCTCGGCGTCCGGGCCGGAGTCGGTGGAGGCGGTCGGGTCCGGGGTCAGCGAGACGGCGCTCTCCGCGCCCTTGATCGTGGACGTGTAGCCGGGGGCCGGGGTGACCGTCCGGCCGAACTCCCGGCGCACCCGGTCGCTCAGCACCTGCGCCCGGTCCGGGCGGGCCGGCGCCGCGGCGCCGGTGCTGGGCGCGGCCCCGGCCGGGGCGGCGGACGGGGTGCTGTCCTCGTCGGTGTCCGGCTCGGCGAAGTCGTGCACCACGCAGTTCAGCGAGGCCGCCTCGCGGCCGGTCAGCGCGGAGGCCAGCAGGGTGGCCTTGGTCTCGTGCTTGGCGTAGGCCTGCGGGTAGCCGCTCTTCTGCACCTGCTGGGCCGCGTCGGTCAGCGGCAGCCGGGTGTAGCCGGGCACCTTGACCAGGCCGTCCAGGAACTTGTTGGTCGCGTAGACCGGGTCCATGATCTGCTGCACGGTGCCCCAGCCCTGCGAGGGCCGCTGCTGGAACAGGCCCACCGAGTCCCGGTCGCCGCCGGACAGGTTGCGGATCTTGGACTCCTGCATCGCGGTGGCCAGCGAGATGGTCACCGCCCGGTCCGGCAGGCCGCGGGCGTGCGCGACGGCGGCGATGGTCGCCGCGTTGGCCGCCTGCGGGACCTCCAGGGTGCCCTCGCCGGCCGGGGTCTTCACCGAGCAGCCCTCGGGGGTCAGCAGCTTGTTGTCGCGCAGCCAGTACAGCGTCACCGCGGCCACCGCCAGCACCAGCACGCCGATCAGCACCACCCGCAGCGGCCCGCGGCGCCGCCGCGGCGCCGCGTCCCCGTCACCGCCGCCGCCCTCTCGCCTGGCCACCGCCGCCCCTCTCCGCCGAGCACTCCGAACCGACACCGTACCCACTCGGACGGATGTACGGTGACATGCGGTTGCCCGGGCGACCGTCACAGCACTGCCACAGGAGGGCGGCGGTGACAGGACTAGGCTGGGCAACCATGAGCAGCCCGAAGACGCCCCTGGACCTCACCCTCGACGGCGGCGCGCTGACCGCCCAGCTGGTCGACTTCCCCTCCGTCAGCGGCGACGAGCAGGCGCTCGCCGACGCGATCGAGGCCGCCCTGCGGGCCTACCCGCACCTGACCGTCGACCGGTACGGCAACAACGTGGTCGCCCGGACGAACCTCGGCCGCGCCGAGCGCGTGGTGCTCGCCGGCCACATCGACACCGTGCCGATCGCCGACAACGTGCCCTCCTGGGTCGAGGGGGACCTGCTCCACGGCTGCGGCACCTCGGACATGAAGTCCGGCGTCGCCGTCCAGCTCCGGCTCGCCGCCACCCTGCCCGAGCCCAACCGGGACCTCACCTACGTCTTCTACGACTGCGAGGAGGTGGAGGCCCACCGCAACGGCCTCGGCCACCTCGCCCAGGCCCACCCGGACTGGCTGGCCGCCGACTTCGCGGTGCTCATGGAGCCCAGCGGGGCGGTCGTCGAGGGCGGCTGCCAGGGCACCCTGCGCGCGCAGGTCCGGCTCGGCGGCGTCCGAGCCCACTCGGCCCGCAGCTGGCTCGGCGACAACGCCATCCACAAGGCCGGCGAGGTGCTGCGGCGGCTCTCCGAGTACCGGGCGCGGCTGGTCGAGATCGACGGGCTGGAGTACCACGAGGGCCTCAACGCGGTGCGCATCGACGGCGGGGTGGCCGGCAACGTCATCCCCGACGAGTGCGTGGTGACGGTCAACTTCCGCTTCGCGCCGGACCGCGACGAGGCCGACGCCGAGAAGCACGTGCGCGAGGTCTTCGACGGCTTCGAGGTCACCGTGACCGACTTCGCCCCGGGGGCGCTGCCCGGCCTGAACCAGCCCGCCGCCCAGGCCTTCCTCGCCGCGACCGGCGGCACCGCCCGCGCCAAGTTCGGCTGGACGGACGTGGCCCGGTTCAGCGCGCTCGGCGTCCCGGCGGTCAACTACGGCCCCGGCGACCCGAACATGGCGCACAAGCGGGACGAGCACTGCTCGCTGAGCGCCATCGCCGCGACCGAGGAGCGGCTGCGCGCCTGGCTGACGGCCTGATCCGGCCCCGCGGCCATCGGCCGGACGCCATCTCCCGGTTGCCCAACCGACCTTCCGGCGTTGCCTGAAAAAGGGGAGGGGCGGGCGTAGGGTTTCGTCATGACAGGCACTGGAGACGAGAAGCACTACGGGCACGGCCCCGAGCAGGTGGGCGAGCCGCGCCCGAAGAAGGCGTGGCCCGAGAAGCAGAAGGGCCCGGTGCTGGTGCGCCGGGACCAGGTCGGCGAGAGCACCACGGACCAGCGCCTGCTGGACACCACCGGTCCCACCGACTGGCTGCACACCGATCCGTGGCGGGTGCTGCGGATCACCTCCGAGTTCGTCGAGGGCTTCGGCGCCCTCGCCGAACTCCCGGCCGCGATCAGCGTCTTCGGCTCCGCCCGGACCCCGGTCGACTCGCCCGAGTACGCGGCGGGCGTGGCGATCGGCCGGGCGCTGGCCGAGGCCGGCTACGCGGTGATCACCGGCGGCGGACCGGGCGCGATGGAGGCCGCCAACCGCGGTGCCTCGGACGCCGGCGGGCTCAGCGTCGGCCTGGGCATCGAGCTGCCCTTCGAGCAGGGGCTCAACGAGTTCGTCGACCTCGGCCTGAACTTCCGTTACTTCTTCGTCCGCAAGACGATGTTCGTGAAGTACTCGCAGGGCTTCGTCGTCCTGCCCGGCGGCCTCGGCACCCTGGACGAGCTCTTCGAGGCGCTCACCCTGGTGCAGACGAAGAAGGTCACCCGCTTCCCGGTGATCCTCTTCGGCAGCGCCTACTGGGGAGGTCTGGTCGACTGGCTGCGGAACACCCTGGTCGCGCAGGGCAAGGCGGCCCCGCACGACCTGGAGCTGTTCCACGTCACCGACGAGATCGACGAGGTCATGAAGATCCTCGCCGAGGCCCGCCGCCCGGCGACCGAGATCTAGTCCTCCTCGCCGGCCTCAGGCCAGTCCCCGGCGGGCGACCGCCGGGGGGCGGGTGCCGCGGATCGAGGCGACCATGTCCAGCACCTGCCGGGTCTCCGCCACCTGGTGCACCCGGTACACCCGGGCGCCCAGCCAGGCGGAGACCGCCGTGGTCGCCAGCGTGCCGAGCAGCCGCTCGTTCACCGGCTTGTCGAGGGTC
>NZ_JBHVIV010000124.1:0-20094 GCF_042799475.1 Kitasatospora sp. NPDC057692
TACTTACGGGGTGCTGGCACTGCTCGTGGTTCTCCTTACGCCTGGATCGTAACAAACCCAGACATCAGGGACTCCACGAAACCCGGAGCAGCTCAAGGAGCCGGTGATGATGGCCTCGGAGCGGTTGGACGTGGATGGTCTGGCGGCGCTGGTGCGGATGTGTGAAGACGTTCGGGTGCGGCTGGTCCTGGTGAACGAAGAAGGGCAGTGGCAGCTCTACCACGGAGAAGTCCTTCTCGACGCTTCCGACCTGGACACCGGCGAGGAGGAGACCTGGCTGTACCCGACGGTGGCGTTCGTCGCCCGCAGGTTGAGGGGCGGGCTGGTGGCGGACCTGCTGCGCGGCGAGCCTGTGGACATCGATCGGTTTCGTGTGGTTGTCGATCAGCAGTCGGTCCATGTGGCGACCGAAGACCTTCGAGGGAACCAGGTCTGGATCGGGAGGACGACGCCCTGGCCCCGGACCGAGTGGACGATCCGCAGGGACTCCACCCCCTACCGCAATCACGGCGTCCTGGTCGGCGACGCCTCCCACCCTTCCTTCTTGACCTTCGACCAGGCCGTCAGTTCCTTCCTCTACCGGCGCCCCCACGACAGCCGGGCAACCGTCGACCAGCTGTGGCGTGTCGTCCGGCCTCGGCGGGGCGCCTGGTTTCGCAAGGTCACCGTTGCCTCGGACCGGCTCACCGTCGACGTTGAGGGGGACGACCTGGACGATGTGATCCTCGAACTGAGCGAGCCTGCCGGATCCCGGCGGCTGCCGGTCGAGGGCGCCGATTCCTACACCTTCGACCTGCCCGAGGGCCTGCGGGTTGAGAGTCTGCTCATTGCGCACCGTGCTGGCGAGTGGCTCGACATGCGGCACTTCCCCGCCGCACCGTACGGCAGCGACACCTCGGTCGTCCTGGAGCAGCCAGAACTGGAACTGGAACTGCTCCTCGTGGACGGCGAGAACCCCCGGCTTGAGTGCAAGCGGGAGATTCCGGACAAGGATGCCCGTACCCGGAAGAAGATGCTCAAGACCGTGGCGGCGTTCGCGTCGCAGCCCGAAGGCGGCACCATCTTGTTCGGCGTAGAGGACGACAACCTGGAGATCGTCGGCCTGACCGAGGAGCGGAGCGTCGACGAGCAGATGCGCATGATCGGGGACATGATCCGCAACAAGCTGGAGCCTGCGCCAGCCTGCCACCCTCGGGTGATCAAGCATCCCTACAAGCGGATCATCGCGGTCGACATCCCCGGCGGCACCCAGCCGTGCGCCCTTCGGGACGGCGAGCGCCTGGAGTTCTACGTCCGCCGCGGCTCCAGCACCATCCTCGCCAGCTACCGGGAGATCGAGGAAGGGTTTCGCCAGTCTCCCGGTACCGGCTGACACGGCCGGCGCAAAGCCTCCGACTGGCTGAGCTGATGGTCTCCCACAGACGAACCTCCCTCGCAGGTGTCGTCAGCGGGTGGGGACGGGCAGCGCCGCCGCCGCAGGGGCGTCCAGTTGGCGGGGCCGCAGTGTGGCGGGCATAAGCGGGAGGGCCAGCGCGCCGATGGCGACCAGGTCGTCGCGGTACTGCGGCATCGCCGCGTGCAGGCCTCGCTGGACGGCCCAGAACCTGGCGGCTTCCTCGTCGGTGTAGGGACGCGCCTGTTCCGCGAGCAGCGCTGCCGCGGCACCGTACCCTGTCCGCCGCCCGCGAGCGTCGGCGGCGGGTCGGCTGCGATAGAGGGCGCTGGTGTCGCGTCGCATCACGGTGACCTGGTCGACCGCCGCGCGGTCCTCAACCGCCGCGACGACGTCAGGCAGCGCCCGGTAATGGGTGTCGTGTCCGGTCCGGGTGGTGAACCGGGCGGGCAGGCCGCGAGCGCTGAGCCGGGCGTAGCGGTCGGCGGTGCCTTGGCGGGAGTCGGCCGCGCGTACGGCCAGGACCAGAAGTTCGACCCGGTAGCCGGCCTGCCGGAACTTCTCCGCTTCGGCGGCGCACTTCTCGGGGTCGGCAGGGGTGATCTCGATGACGAGGTTGCCGTGCCGCTCGCGCACCCAGGCCTCGGCCTCGGCCTGCCAGGCCCGGTAGTCGGCGCGGATCGGCTCGGATGCGCGGCGCGGATCGGTGCGCAGCAGTTGCAGGTAGTCGGGGTGCAGAACCTTGAAGTCGTCGCCCGTCAGGTGCACCGGCCGGTTCACGCTGCGGCGGACCAGGTGTGCGGCCCGGGTCTTGCCCGCGCCGGGTTGGCCGGCGACGTAGACCACGACCGGTTTCTCCTGGCTGACGATCGTGTTCAGCATGGTCGGTACGACCATCGCGTCGAAGACGAACCGGTGCTCGTCCGCCGACAGCCGGTGGTAGTCGACCCCGGGTGCCCGCGTCAGCGACTGGGCGGTGCGGCGCACCGGCTCGGCCAGGGCCGCCGCGCGTTCGGCATCCCGGCTCACCGCCAGCGCCCAGTCCCCGGGGATCCGGGGATCGCCCGCGCGCCGCTCGCAGGCGGCGAGCTCCCGGCGGAACCGGCCGCTCTCCGCGGCGTTCCACGGGCGGGTCCGCTCGGCGACCACGGCCCGGTCCGCGCGCGCCGGGCGGACCCAGCGCCCGCCGTCGTCGAGCTCGTTGGCGTACACGCTCTCCAACGCCGTCTCGGCGCCGCGTCGCACCACGAAGACCCGGTCGGCCAGGTGCCCGGCCTCCACCGCGGCGAGCGCGGCGGGCAGCGTTGCGGCGCAGGCGTCGTGGTTGTCCCAGCCCACGTAGCGGGCCCGCCCCTCGACGGCCAGGTGCAGGTAGCGGTCCAGGACGCCGAGCTGGCTGAAGGCCTCGGCAACGGCCAGGGCCACGATCTCGACGCGGTAGCCCGCCCGCCGGTACGTGGCGACCTCGGCGAGGAACTCCTCCGGGCGGCCCAGGGCCGCCTCCACCACCGCGTCGTACCGCTCCTCCCGCAGGCGCGCCTCCAGCTGGGCCTGCCACCCGTAGGTGTCGGTGCGCACCCGCACCCCGGCCGTGCGCACGTCCTCGGCGAGGAACTGCGGGTAGCGGGGATGAACGGCCTTGTAGGCGTCGCGGTCCACCCGGACCGCACCGCCCCGGGCGGCGAGCGCGGTGTGGACCAGGTCCACGACGAGCGTCTTGCCGCTGCCGGCCTGCCCGGCCACGAAGACCACCACCGGCTGCTGCTGGCCGACCGCGCGCCTGATCCCGGCCGAGAGGACCACCTGCTCCAGGGCGACGGCGTTCTCGGTATCCGACAACGCCTCCGGGGCGATGTCCCGCTCGTTCAACCCGCTGCTCCTCGCTGCTTGAAGCCTCGACGGGGCAGTCCCGTCCCGCACGCGATCATAACGGGTACGGGTACGGGTACGTACCCCTTTGGGGATGCGGGTACGTACCCGTATCCTGAGGGCGACCGGAAGGAGTTTCCCGATGCCCGACGCCAACGTGCGCATCCCCGCAGAGACCCGCGACCGCCTCGCCGAGGTCGCCGCCGCCGAACACCTCTCCCTGCGCGCCTACCTGGCCCGCCTCGCCGACACCCTGCTCACCCCCGCCGAACGCGCCGAACGCGCCGAACAGGCCCGCCAGAAGCTCCAGGCATGGAACGGCTACAACCCCGACGCGGCCGGCACCCGACAGCTGGACGCCGAGCTCGACCGCCGCCTGGCCCAGGCAGGAGGCCAGTGACCGCCCTGCACGTCGTCCTCGACGACACCGCGATGGTCGCCGCCGGCCGCGGCAACATCCTCGCCTCCCGCCTCATCCACCGCGCCCACGCCGAACCCGGCTGGTACCTCTACGCCCCCGCCTGCGCCCTAGTGGAAGCAGACCGCGAGCGCCCCGGCACCGCCGAACACCTCGCCGCCCTCCCCGCCGTCACCGTCCTCGACCTCGACCTCGCCGCAGCCCTCTCCCTGGCGGCCGAGACCACCTGGGCCGAGGCCCACACCCGCTACGCCGCCGCCCCCACCCCGGAACGCCCCGACGGCGCGGTCGTCGCAACCGTCGACCCGACCCGCTGGAAGGGCCAGCCGGTCCGGGTCATCGACCTGACCCCCTGAACCGATGTGAAACCAGGAGCAGGCCCGCGCCTTCGGGCGCGGGCCTGCTCGATTCTTTGGGGAATCCGGACGTCGTCGGCCCTACCAGCCGTGTCGGAGGATGGTCCGCTCCGTGTTGAGGCGGGTGCGGAGGGCTGCGTCGGTGTCGGGCAGGGGGCGTTGCAGCCGTTCGCAGACGGCACGGTGGATTGCGAGTGCCTCCTGGCTGCCGGCAGCGGCCAGGACGACCGACCACAGTGGCCGGTCGGCGGGGGTCCCGCTCTCGGCGATCACGAGGACCTCGACCTTCGCCGGATAGCCGAGCTCCCGCAGGCCCTTGGTGCCGGTCCGGTCGGCGATGGACTCCCAGGTGCGGGTCGCCCCTTCCCGGGCTGCCTTCTTCAGCGCGCCGAGCAGGGGCTTGGCGAGTTCGGCGTACTTGGCGGCCGCCTTCGGTGTCTCCCACCGCCGGGGTACGGCCGGGGCGTCGTCCTGCGTGCTCTGCTGGGGGGCCTCCTGCTCGGCTAGGGCCTCCCTCTCGGCCCGGGCCTCCTGCTCGGCTAGGGCCTCCCTCTCGGCCCGGGCCTCCTGCTCGGCTAGGGCCTCCCTCTCGGCCCGGGCCTCCTGCTCGGCCCGGGCCTGCTCCTGGCGGTGGCGGAGCTCGGCCCGTTGCTGCTGGAGCGCTTCCTTCTCCTGCTGCTCGGCCAGGATCCGCTGCTGGCGCGCAGTCGCGAGGCGCTGCTCGGCTTCGGCGCGGTACTGGGCGCTCAGTTCGGCCACCAACGCGCGGTCCTCTTCCGGGGCGCTGGGATCCGACGTCAGTTGCCGGGCCTCCTCCAGGAGCTCCCGGGAAAGCGTGCCGGGCTCGGTCCGGCGTAGCTGGATCATCACCTCGGTGCGGCGGTGGGTCTGCAGGGTGAGCCGTCGCTGGCCGGCGGCCAGGGCCTCGTCCAGGTTCCGGTGGTCTTCCACGCTGTGGTCCTGGGGGAGTAGTTCCTCGATCGTGGCCAGGGCGTCGCGGAGCCCCTCAGGGCCGGCCCAGTTGAGGTTTCGGATGGCGGCCTGGGCCGTCTCGTGGTTGCGGGCGGCGGTAGCTGCCGCGGTGTCGGAGCGGGTCACCGTGACGATCGACCGCCGCTCACCCGCATGCTCCGGCGACCCGGGGCCGTCGGTGGTGGTCTGCTCGGCCGGGGACGCCTCGGGGCGGTCGGCCGGGGCGAAGCCCTGAGGGGTGAGGACGAGGGTGCGAAGGTCGGACCAGTCGGCCCTCCGGTCGGGCCTCTGGGTGCCGATGATCAGCGGCCGGCGGCCGTCCCGCTCGCCCTCGTAGCGGATGCGGTGGACGTAGCCGCGGGCGGCGAGACGGTCTGGGGGCTCACTACGCCGGTGCCGAGGAGGAACTCGGTGACCTGGGCGTCGTCCCAGTTCACGGGCTGGGTCCGGTCGAGGTGGACCAGGAGGCGGCGGCCGTCGGCGAGGTCGGAGACGATGGCGGAGCCCAGGGGTTGGGGGAAGGCGAAGGTGACGGCGATGTCCTGCGCCTTGAGCCAGGCCGCGAGGTCGGCCTTCAGGAAGAGGTGGTCCGCGCTGTCCTTGCCACGGGCCAGGCGCCCGCACTGGATGCCGTGCTCGTCGCCGGCGGAGGGGTAGTGCGCGAAGTGGCAGATCTTGTCGTCGCAGCGGCGGGTCGTCAGCCGGCGGCCGCAGCCGCCGGGGAGGTTCAGGCCGCACCACCAGGTGGTGCCCGTGTTCTCCAGCCGGAAGAGGTCCAGCTCCTGCGGGTCTTCGGGGCAGATCGCCGGTTCGTCGGAGCCTGGGGATCCGACAACCGCGGTCTGGATGAGGCGTCTGTCCATTCTGCTCCCAATGGGCCGAAAAGGGTTACCTGCGCAGCATTGTGCTCCCGTCCACCGACACCACGGCCCCTTCCGTGCGTGGATCGGCTGGCGGTGGGCTACGCACGTCCGTGCTCGACCATGATCGTGATGACCCCTCGGCAATTCCTGACTATCGGGCCTGGAACCCGGCCGACTGCACCCAGCTCGCCGCCGGCCTCGTTGACAAGGCCGACCGCCTGGTCGTGCACGCCGACCCCGCCGTCGCGGCCAACGTGGACAGCGGGGCGGTGGTGAGTGGCCGGGTTGACGGATCGGCAGCTCGTCGAGGGGCGGCGGGGCTAGCCTGGATGGGGCGCCGGGTGGAGGAGGGGGAGTGGCTGACGCGGCTTCGGGGACAGGTTTCGCGGTCGATCCGGATGTGCTGTTCCGGGCGTCGATGAAGTTCATGGGGTCGAAGGACTTCGTCTACAACATCGCCTCGGGTGTGGCGGGTGACCTGGCGTCGACGGCGGGGATGGCGGGCGACGACTCGATCGGCCACAGCTTCGCGAAGAAGTACGAGCCGGCGGCGAAGAGCGTGGTCAAGGCGGTCGGGACGGCCGGGCAGGGTATGGCGACGATCGCCAGCCGCCTGCTGACGATGGCCTCGAACTACCTGACGGTCCAGGACTCGGTGGCCGCCGCGTTCACCGGGAGGATCAACACCGCGTCGCCGCTCGCGAAGGGCGCGCAGCAGTGCGAGCAGAACGAGGCGCACGCCGGCCTGCCGATGGTCACCGGCTCGAAGGAGGTCCACGAGATCCCGGTGATCGGCAAGTTCTGGCCGCAGGGTGATCCGAAGCGGTTGCGTAGCGCGGCGCAGGTGTGGTCGATGTGCGCGTCGGTCGTCGACACCGCGCAGCGCAACGCCGGCCTGCACGCCGCCTCGGTGCTGGGGGCGTGTTCCGGTGAGGCGGTGGAGGGTTTCCAGTCGTACGCGGCCACCGTGTTCGACGCGTGCCCGCCGGGCGGGACCGTGGTGTCGGGCTCGCAGCCGCTGATGGTGAACATCTCCTCGGCGTGCCGGGAGCTGCAGGCGATCTGCGAGCAGTACGCGCACGCGATCGAGGCCTGCCAGGACAAGCTGATCGAGCTGGGCATCGCGGCCGGCGTCATCACCGCGGCCGGGGTGATCCTGACCGTCTTCACCTTCGGCGGTTCGGACGCCGCCGCGGCCGCGGCCGATGCGGCCCTGGCGGCGGACGCGGCCCTCGCCGCCGAGGCCCTCGCCGCGGCGGAGGCGGAGCTGGCCGCCGCCGCGGCGATCGCGGAGGCCGAGGCGATCGTCTCCTCCCTGGCGGCGCGCCTGGTGGTGCTCGCCGGGACGGCCGGCGCCGTCACCGCCGTCCCGGCGGTGACCGGCCTCGACTCGGCGAGCGCCGCCACCCCTCCCGGCCCTCCCGGCCCGGCTGGTCAGCAGCCGGGAACGCCCGCCGTTCCCGGGCAGAGCCCGTTCGCCAACCCGCTGGTCGGCCCGGTCGCGCCGCCGGTGCCACCGCCCTATCCGCTGTACGACCCGGCGCAGCAGATGGCCGCCAAGACCTGGGTCCAGGGGCTTCCGGAGCGCGCGCCGAACTACGGCACGGCGGATGACCGCGCCTACCAGGTGTACGCCGCCGGGAAGCCGGAGCGGCGCGCGAAGGGCGCGGACGGCAAGGAGGTGTGGGCGGACGGGTTCCGGCCGGCCGACGGCGCGTTCATCGACGCGAAGAACGTCCGCAAGACCGGGTGCAGCCCGCGCTCGCTCAAGGGCATCCAGGAGGAGGACTTCCGGACCGGGTTCATGCTGGACAAGGACGAGGACGAACTCGACCGCTACAAGGGCGCCATCGACAACCCTGAGAACCACGCCCAGTATCTGGAGGTCGACACGCCCGACCCGGCGACCGTCGGCTACTGGCAGTACCTGCTCGCCAAGCATCATGTGAAGAGCAACGTGCGGGTCGTCACGATGCCCGAGCCCGAGCCCGAGGAGGGCTAGTTGGACACCATTCACCTCGGTGCCGCCCCGGGAACCACCTGGGCGCTCACGCCGCAGGATGCCGAGGACCACCTGCGCGCCCGGTTCCCCGGCGTGCAGACGTGGAACGAGCGCGCGCCGGCCAGCGGGAAGGAGTACGTCACCTTCCAGGTCGACCTCGGCGGAGAGAGCCGGCGCGGCAGCTACTTCGAGCGCGGCCACCTGATCCTGGACGACGGCGACGCGGACCTGTGGGCCGACACCGCCGCCTGGTTCCTCGGCCTTCTGCCCGCCGACGCGCGGACCGTGGCCATGCTCGACTCGAACCCCGACAGCGTGCGGACTATCCCTCCGGGCGCTGACGCCGTGCAGGTCCGCGAGATCCTCCAGTCGCTCTTCGACGTCGTCTAACAGCGCTCGCGCTGGCGATCAGCGCGACATGGCGCGGCGAGTTCCTCCCGGCTCGAAGACACGGCGAGCGGCCCAGGTGGGGCGTACCGGTCGGGCCTCCGGTGACCTCGGCCAGCACCCATCGCGGAAGCCCGCCGCCAGCGGGACCCCGCAGTCATTGATGGTGCTCGACGATTACCCGGTTGGCGCCGTATCCGTGTCGCCTGCCGCGTCGGGTCGTTGGAATCGACGAGCGCCTGCCGCTTGGCCTGGGTGATGGCCTGCTCGCATCCCCGGGCATACAGCCCCACGGTGCCGGGCGGGGGCGGCTGGCGGCCCGGCGCCGGAACCCCCCATCGATGGGCCGGATGGCGCCGTTCGGCTGGCACCGGCTGATTCGAGCCACAGTTCGTGGCGTCATTGGGTGGTCGAACGGCGCTTCCGTTACGGGCGTGGGAAGCAGTGGAGGGTGGTCGCACCCTGGCGGGTGCGCCACCCTCACGGGCGCCGCGCCGCAAGCCGCGGTGATGCCCAGTCCCTGTTCGTGGTGCAGCCACTGCGCCAGGGAACGATCTCCAGCCTTGGCCGGAAATCAGCGCCGAACGACAGGGTGTCATTCCTGTGTGCTGATCGGCAATGAGAGATAGTCGAAATTGAATCAAAGAATCGCGTTTATATGGCTTTGACCTGCGGTGATGGTATTCGGAAAAACTTCGACCAACCAGCGATCGGGCGCCTCCTGGAGGGTCTGGCGTGGTGGATTGTGAATCAATCGGCCCGCATCGACAGATACGGATTGTGAGCGCCCTGTCACCGGTGAGAGGATCACACCGGTTCGGAGCTCTGGGGACCGCAAGCCCCACCGGACCGTAGTAGGTGCAGCCACATCAGTCGCGTCCGTGCGCGGACGCGACTGATGCTGACCAGAGGAGAAGTACATGCGCCCGATCCACGTGCCCACCGCGCCGGTTCCGGACCGTCCCGGACGCTCCCTGACCGGGGCCGAGGCCGTCATCATCATCGTCATCCTGCTCCTGGCCGGCGCCCTCGCACTCGCCGGACTGCCCACCTTCGGCGCGCTGGAGTTCATCGGCGCCGCCGTCTTCCTCGCCTGCCGGACCATCAAGGGGCTGCGCGAACAGCCCCCGGCCAGCCCGGCCACGCCCGACACCGCCTGACCCTTCATGGGACGGCGTGAGAACGCCGTTGCCGAGGTCACCGAACAGCTGACGGAGCTGGCCCTGTGGCTACGTGCCCAGAGCCGGCTCCGCGGTCTGACCTACGCGGCAATGGCGGAGAAGACCGATCGCAGCGCCTCCACGCTCTCCCGCGCGGCCAGCGGCTGGACCGTTCCCCCGTGGAGGGTCGTCGAGGCCTACACCCGCGCATGCCGAGCCGACCTGCGCACCGCCAGGCGCCTGTGGAAAGCCGCCCGCTGGGCGGATCAGCAACGCCGTCCCGACCGCACCGAGGAGTTCCTCAACGCCGACCTCGCCGCGAAGTTCTACGACGTCTTCGCCACCAAGCCACAGCTGATCGACAGCTACCCCAAGCTCCGCCTGGGCATGGTCGGGCTGCGGGCCAAGGAGGGCCAGCCCTCCCTAGTGGAACTGGAGAAGAGGGCCGGCCAGACACCGAAGGGCGCGCGTCGGCTGCCTGCCAGCAGTCTGGGTAAGATCCTGCGCTCCGAGGCGGTGCCACGACGGCGCCACGTGATCGCGTTCGTCACCGCTGTCGGTGCTTCGCCTCACACAGTCCTGGCCTGGGGGGAAGCCTGGGACCGGGCCGCCGGGAAGACGAGGCGTCGCACCGGAGGCAGGCCTCGTCCCACCCCCCGGCCGCACCCAACCGCTTCCTACACGTCCGTGCCCATGCGGGGCTTCCTGATCGACGACGATCCGCAGGCGCCGCCGTGGCCGGACATCGTCGTCCGCAGCCCCGTGCCCATGCGGGGCTTCCTGATCGACGAGGACCCGGGGGCACCGCCGCGGCAGGACACCGGAGTCCCCGCCGGCTTCGAGGCCGACATCGGGCTCAGGCCGGAGGACGTCGCGTTCCTGAAAACCCACGGCCTGTCGGTGGGACCGCCCCGCCCAGGCGACCACTCCCCGCCCGCCTTCGGCCCCATCCCGCCGCTCCCACCAGCCGGCTTCACCGCGGCGGGACTGCCCATCCGAGTCCCCCGCCGCCGCCGGTTCCCATGGGCCCCCAGTGAGAACGCCTTCTTCATGCCGACGTGGTCCTAGCCCCCGCCACCCGTAGACCCGCCACCCCGACACCCCCGGGGGAACCGAATGACGCCCACACCCGTGCGTCCTGGCGGCCGGCCCCGGCCGCCAGGCCCGGCCATCGCCCTGACTGCCCTGCACGACCTCCACCACGACCACTACCTGCGCTACGCCGCCCTCCTGCTCCCCACCACCACCGCCCGGCTTGCCGTCCACCATGCCTTCGAAGAGCTGACCCGGCGCTGGCGCGAAGTCCTGAGCCACGCCAGCCCGGCCGCCTGCGCCTGGCAGACCGTCCGACACCGCGTCTGCACCATGGCCGGCCCCCACCTCCTCCGCCCCGTCGCCCACCTCGCCGCGCCGGACCAGGACGTCCTGCTGCTCCACCTGGTCCTCCGGCTCCCGCCCGCCGAGGTCGCCGCGCTCACCGGCACCGATCCCGCCGCCGTCCACGTCCGGCTGCGCTCCCTCACCCGCCGTTCCCGCTGACAGCTGCCTAGGAGCTGGCGGGGTAGCCGTCGGCCGGCTTCCTCCGTCTCCGGGCGGAGGCGGAGTCGGCCTTCGCGGGCACCGGCGGCAGCGCCTTGCCGGTCGTCCCGCTCCGGGTCGGGGTCTTCTTCACCGAGGTGTTCTTCACGGCGCGGGTGGTCTTGGGATGGTGCTGCTCGGCGTCGGCGAGGGCGCGTTCGAGGGCGGCCATCAGGTCGATGGGGGTGCCGGGCGCGGACGGCAGAGCGCCGGCGGGGTGCGGGGCGGGGATGCCGCGCAGCTTCGCCTCGACGACGTCCTCCAGGGCGTTCGCGTAGTCGTGCGCGCTTTCCAGGTGCAGGTCCTCGGAGATCGCGTCCATGAGGGTGCGGGCCAGCGCGAGCTCGCGCTCCCCCAGCTCCACCCCGGCCGGGGCGATGCCCGCGGGGGAGCGGATCTCGTCCGGCCACAGCAGGGTGTGCAGCACCAGGGTGTCCTCGCGGACCCGCAGCACCGCCGGCGTCTCGCGGGTGCGCAGCGCGGTGCGCACGACGGCGACCTGGCCGGCGTCGAGCAGCGCGTGGCGCAGCGGGGCGTAGGGATGGGCGGCGGCCGGGGTGGTGGGGCCGAGGTAGTAGGGACGGTCGTAGGCGGTGAGGACGACGGTGCGCCCGTCGGGGGCCTGGTAGCCGCG
The DNA here is from genome assembly GCF_042799475.1 of Kitasatospora sp. NPDC057692. Taxonomy (NCBI): domain Bacteria; kingdom Bacillati; phylum Actinomycetota; class Actinomycetes; order Kitasatosporales; family Streptomycetaceae; genus Kitasatospora; species Kitasatospora sp. NPDC057692. The sequence goes on from NZ_JBHVIV010000124.1 coordinate 11,633, forward strand.
GACGACCTGGTCGGGCGGGACGTCCTGGCCCTCGTGCTCGCAGACGCGGCGCTGGCGGATCCGGCCACCGTCGGCGGCGTGCACAAGATGCAACGGCACGGTGTGCTGCCCGGTGGCGGAGTACACGGACACCGGGATCGACACCAGGCTGAAGGTGATCGTCAGCTTGGCGATCGCCTTCGCCGCCATCCCCGCCTCCCGGGGCCGAGTGCCGTCATCCTCCCTCACCGGGGCCCCTACCTGGTCCGGCCGGATGGGACCGCGCCCGCCCGAACCAATCAATCGAACATGTGAGCGATAGCCTGGAGGGGTGCACCGCCCCGACCCGCCCCGTCCGATCCCGCGCACCGGCGACTGGCGCGACGCCCGCCCGGCCTCCGACACCGAGGTCCAAGCCGCCGGCGCCCGCGACGTTCCCGCCTGGCGCCTGGTCTGGGTGCGCCGCGCCGCCGGCTGGCGTCCCGGCCTTCTCACCGCCTGGCGCCGGGTCCCGGCAGGCTACTGGGCCGCGTACGTGATCTGGGGACCCGGCGAGGGCGAGCGAGGCTGGCTGAAGTACAAGGGCGCAGCGATCGTCCCGGCGGCCTGTCCCGACGACACCCTCGGCACCGGCACTCGAACCGGGGTGGCCCGGTGAGCGGCGACGGCGCGGCCGCGGCCGCCGACCTCGCGGACGCTCTGGAGGCGTTCGCAGACCAGGCCGCCGAGCCCGGCTCCGAACGCGAGATCTGGGTGACCATCGGCACCCAGCACGACATCGAACAGCGCACCGTGGCCATCACGGTGAACGTCGCGGACTGGGTGGGCGAGCTGCTCCGGGCCGAGGCCGACATCCTCGACCGCGGCCTGGCCGACCCGGACCCGGATGACGCCGATGGCCCCGGCACCGAGACGTGGTGGGGCTGACCGGGCAGGGCCGGTACGGGGCGGGCACCGTTCTCGGCACCCGCCCTGCACCGCGCTGGACGCACAACCCGCTACTGATGCTCAGCGCGCAGTATCACGTGCGCGTGCTCGGCCGCGGCTCCCAGCGCCTGCAGCACGACGATCGTGCCGATGTTCCTGGCGATGCCGACCAGGAGCTGGCCGCGTATTCGGTCCGGCGACCGCCACGCCGACCGTGCGGACCGCTGCGGCCCAGCCGGACTGGTAACCGCCGTCCGCCGACGCGTGATGCTGTTCCACACCGTCGCGCCCTGCTGGCTCGACGTCACACTCGGGGAGTTGCCCGGTCCGTAGAGTCGGGCAGGTGGTTCCTGGTTGGAACCGCGTGCGGGCGGGCCTGCTTCGATCAGGCCCGCCCGTGCGGAACGTCCATGCTGTCGGCGGGTCAGACGATCAAAGCCAGGAACGCCGCGCACATCAGCATCGTCCCGCCGAAGGCGCCGCCACCGAACAACATCGCCGTCGGCCAGCTCTTCCCGTCGGCTTTCGTCAGCATGCCCGCGAAGCCCCCGACGATCAGCGAGAGCATGCAGGACAAGACGATGCCGATCAGAACGAAGGGCTGCTGCCCCGCTTCGACTGCTGCCAGGGTCATCAGGGTGTTCACGCTTCGACCCCCGGCTTCTGCGCGAAGGACAGCAACTCGTGGGGCTCGCGCTGCCAGATCTGGAAGACCTTCGACCGCGCGGACTGCCGGAACCTGTAGAGGATGCCCTCCACCATCGGGACGGTCATGTTGAGCTCCTCGGCGATCTCGGCCTGGGTGTAGCCCTCGACGGCCAGCGTCATCACGGACCGGATCCGCGGGTTAGCTGCGTTGATCATGATCCGCACCTGCTCGCACACCTTGGCGATCAGCTCCGGGGTCTGCTCGCTGCGGTAGCCGAGCGCGACCTCCAGTTCGTCGGAGGTCATGCCCCTGGTACGGGCGGTGAACTTGTCCTCCTGCTCGGCCGCCCAGCCCACGTACACGCGCGGAAAGTGCAACAGACACATCCCGAAGAAGTAGGACTTCAGCGAGGCCGGCGCGCGGCCCTCTTCAACCTGCTGCGGGTTCCACTTCCCAGCCAGGAGCACACGGTCGTAGAACCTGGCCCACGCCTCACCGATCGTGCGCACCGCCAGCTCGTCGCGGTACTCCCGGTTGCGGTGCAGATCGTCCAGGCCCCCGGCGGAGAGCACCAACGGCACCCTGCTCTTCACCTGCTGTACCAGCGACACGATCTCACCGGAGCGCATCTTGCCGTGCAACCGGTTGTACGTGTAGCCGAACAACTCCGACGCCAGGTGCTGCGCCAGCGGCCGCCTGTTCGGGTCCTCGCGGCGAGCGGCCTCCCTCCGTACGCCCTCGACCATCTCGATGTCCCGAAGGACCTTCTCGGAGAGCTTCATGCCCTCTCCCCCCTGCTCGTTCTGCTTCGAGCTGAGGTCTATCACTTCCTTTGCCACAGATCGAGTCCTGTCGTTGTCGCCACGCCGATGCTGGTTCTAACTCGGCCTTCGAAGCCTTCTATGCATCCGTCTCAGGAACTTCCTTCGGTCCCGGCGAAAGTTCTTCCGAAGAACTTCTCCGCAGCCACTCAGATGAACGGGTCGCGCCGCGATCGTCCCGGCGGCCTGTCCCGACGACACCCTCGGCCCGGGTGCCGGCACCCGGGCCGAGGTGGCCCCGTGAGCGGCGACGGCGCGGCCGCGGCCGCCGACCGCGCGGACGCCCTGGAGGCGTTTGCCGACAAGGCCGCCGAGCCCTGCTCCTCGTCGCGCGGCCTCATGCCCACCATGTCCTTCTCCATCTCCATCACGTCGGTGTTATGGGGTACGGACCGGGTCTGGCCATCGGGACGCGGATTGGCGTTGGCGGCCCGCTCGGTGGTCCGTGGTGAAGGAAGGTAGAGACGAGAGACGGCGAGTCAAGGGGGTCCCAGCGGGAAATTCACGGAGCCGGTCCGCGCCCAGGCGACCGGGCAGAACCTGCAGACGGTACACCGTCCGTCGCGCCGGGCAACCCCTTCTCCACCAGGCCGGGAACGACGTCGGCCGCCGCCCCGGGGGTGGGGCGGCGGCCGCGCGGTTCGGTGTGGTGGTGCTGGTCTACGGGGTTCGGGTGTCGGGTTCGGGGGTCATCGGGCGAGGGTGATGGTCAGGGTCTCGTTGGGGCAGGTTGCGCCGAGGTCGCGCAGGACGGTCTTCTCCTTGGTGTCGACGCTCTGGCGCCAGCGGGTCTTGGAGACGGTCCAGCGGTTGAGGTAGTCGCACGTCTCCTCCTTGATCGGGCGCCACTCGGCGATGTCCTTGTCGGACTTCTGCCTGTTGGAGCGGGCGGTGACGGCGACCAGGTCGCGGGGCTCGTCGAGGTCGTTGGCGTAGGCCTGGCGTTCGGCGGCGCTCCAGGTCGAGGCTCCGCTGTCCCAGGCTTCGGCGAGCGGGACGACGTGGTCGACGTCGAGGGCGGAGGCGTCGGTGACGACGACGCCGTCGTAGATCGAGTACCAGGCCCCGCCGGTCAGCGAGCAGCCGGGTCCGATCTGCGGAGCCTCGACGGCTTCGCGGAGGATCACCTCCTTGCGGGTGTTGCAGCCGTCCTTGTCCGCGTCGATCCAGTGCCTGAAAGCCGTCCGGACGTAGCCGGTGCGGTCCTCGTCGGCGACGGGCAACGCCTCGATCGCCTCCTGAAGGGGCACGGTCAGTGTCTCGCCGGCCGCACGGTGCGCGGGTGCGGCGTTCCTGCCCAGGGCAGGGGTACTCGCATGGGCAGGGACGGCGGCCGGCAGAACGGCCACAGCGAGCACGGAGAGAAGCGTGGTGGCACGACGCCACTTGAAATTGATCATGGGTCACGAGTACCGGTACCAACCTGTTTCCGGTGGCAAGGTCACCCTGCAGCGGTGCGTCAAAGGTGTGCTGTTGACGGGTCTCACTAGGCGATGAACCTGACTCTTAGTCACATGGCCATGCAGAAAGTGAAACATTTGTCGACTACGAGACTCGTACTCGACAAACGCTCGTTCTGCTGATCTCATGGTGACCATGAGCACACCTCGCATGACCAAACCGACCATCGGGGTGCTGGAAGTCCTCTTGGCCGCGACCGACGACGACCCCGCGTGGGGGCTGAAGATCTGCGTCGAGGCCGATCTGGGTTCCGGCACCGTCTACCCGATCCTGGAACGACTCTCCGAGCGCGGCTGGGTCGAGTCGTTCACCGAAACCGCGCCCCATCCCGGCCGACCGCCCCGGCGCTTCTACCAGCTCACCGGAACCGGACGGCTTCAGGCGACCGAGGCACTCCGAGCCCGACAGCAGCGTCGCCACATCCTCGGCATCATGGGAGCGAACGCATGACCCGCCAGCTGGACGCACTCATTGCCACCTTCTTCGGCAAGGTCGTCTTCTTCGTGCTCATGCTGATGAGCGGGCTGCTGTCCCTTGCCACCCTGCCGACCGCGCTGGATGTACAGCCAGCAGGATGGCGTGCCCTTCTCTCGACCATAACCATCATGATCAGCCTGGCGTGCTTCTCGTACGCAGCTCCCGCCTTGTCGATGCTGCTCGTTCACGGGCTGAGGAAACAGTTCGACGAGGACGTAGCCGAACGAGAGACGATTCTCAGGACTGGGAACGCCCTTCAGCAAACCGTCCGCGAGTTCGAGGCTGCTACCAGGGCGTCATGCGAGACAGCCGAGAACCTGGACGACATCGAGGTGATCCATCAGCGTGTCAACGCCCAGAGCGCTGTCCTCAATGTAGCCATCCGCGCACATGCAACCAGGATCGAGCGGATGGAACGCCGTAACAAGTGGCGTGGGCGAATGCTCACCACAGCGGAGATCCTCGCTGGCAGCACCATCCGACGCTACCTCTCGCGAGCACGCCACTCCCAACAGCCTGGTCAGGCGCTCACCTCCGTCGCCGCCCGGCTGGCCGGGCCACGCCACGCCCACCTCCGCGCGGCCTGGCAAGCCGACCTCGCTGGATCCCCCGAACACGGCATCACGGTCACCCCCCGCCAAGCCCGCCAGCTCGGGATCGGATTCGTTCTCGCCGGCCTGAGGCTGCGCCTCCACACCCTCGGGGCACCGCTGTGGGTGCCGGTCGACTGGATTCTGAAGAGCAAGACCCGCACCACCAACACGATCGCCACAGCGGTCGGCGCGGTGGCCATCTACTTCCAGCTCACCGACGGGCTCCACGGCCTACTGGCCGATGGCATTGAGACCGGAGTCGTCGTCTACGGGCTTCTCCACGTGGCGGCCAGCACGTTGCGTCGGCACCGAGCGATCGAACTCAGCGACCCGCCCGAGACCACCGACCGCGCGGACCAGTAGAAACAGTTCCTGGTGACTCTGGGGTACTGAAAAACCAGCGCCTGGCGGAACCGCCGACGGCGCTCGATGAAGCCGCCCGCACACCGAAGGCCGCCACCCACAAGGTGACGGCCTTCCACAACGACGCGGCTCTCCTACCAGCCGACCCCGAGGGCCTGCAGTTGCCCGAGCTGCTCGCGGGTGAGCTTGTCCCGGCGGGCCTTCTGGTTGTTGAGCCAGGTCCCGAGCGACACCCCGTTCTCCTTGTGGGTGCGCGGCACCTTCGCGTGGCCCTCGCGCTCGACGAACGCGGCGAGCGCCGCGAGGCCGGCACCGAATCGGTCGGCGCGCGAGGTCTTCGGCTTCGCTGCGGCGGCCTGCTTGGCGGCCACCAGCTCCTGGTCGGCCTCGATGCCGAGCGCGGTCAGCAGGTCCCGCTGGTCCTGGTCGAGCTCGGCCCAGCCAGCCCGCTGCGCCCGTACCCACCGGCCGAGAGGCTCGCCTTCGAAGACGACCTCCTCGGGCAGTTGCACCCAGTCGACGCGGCCGTCGGCCTCCAGCCACCACCGGCGGGCCGCCGCGTAGGTGCGCTGCCAGGTGATCGGCCAGGCGGGGCACCACCAGGGGTCGATCTTCTCCAGGAGCCGGCGCCGGTGCGCGGAGAGGGCCCCGGCCTGGCCGTCGGGGACCTGAGCGGCGGCCCGCAGGGCGGAGAGCCAGGTGCCGATCGGGTAGCCGCCGATCGACGCCCGCGCGGGTGCGGCCAGGCTGCCGCCGTGCTCGCGCGCCCAGGTCCGCGCCCAGTCGAGGCCGGCCTCGAACCGCGCGTCCGGCACCGACCACACCATCCCCAGTACGTCGAGCATGTCGACCCGGTGTGGCGCCAGATCTCCTGCGGCGTACTCCACCCGCCGGTCCGAGAGCCATTTCCCGAGCGGGAACTTCCCCTCTTTCCCGGTCATCGCCGAATAGGGCACCTCAAGATTCCCGAATTCCTGGTGCCAGGCCCTGGCGTGCGAGATCCCCTCACGCCAGTACTGCCCCTCGCCGGTCAGCACCCTGGTCCGCACGAAAAGCGCCAGCGAATCCGGGTCCTTTGGCGTCAGGAACCGCACCGGCAAACTGAACGACGGCTTCCCGCCCGGCCCCGTGAGCCCGGGCAGCTGCACCGCCTCGGCGCTGCGCCCACTGGTGCGGTGCCCGCTGCGCTGGGGGACGGCGAGGTTCTCGACGACCTTGGCGTCATGGGCCCGCAGCGAGGTGAGGATCTTGACCAGGGGCGCGTAGGAGTCCGACTCCAGGAAATCGTCGGGTTCCTCGTCGTCCTTGAGGAAGACCGGCACAAGAAGAGATGCGACCTTATTCGGATTGTCGGGGTCGAGACGGACGGCACGGCCGATCCTCTGAATGTTCTGGACCATCGACCCGTGGCCCTGGAGGAGCACCCCGTCCGCGCTCGGGATATCGACTCCCTCGCCCAGGACGACGCAGTTCGAGAGGACCGCGTGCTGAAGTCCTTCATTCTCGGCCGTTCCGAAGCCGCCGATAACCTCGTGCCGGAAATCCGTCGGGTGCTCCCCGGAAATCCACTGCGACCAGAACTCATCCGGATACTTGTCCGGGTCCTCGCCATTGAGGCGTTCCGCAGTCTGGTTTAGCGTCTCGGAGAAATACCGGGCCTCGATGGTACGGGTATGGAAGGTGATGACCCGCCGCAGTTTCCGCTCCGCCATGGTTTTCACCAGGGCTGCCTGGATCGCGGCGATGCGCTCAGGGTGGACCTGGTCGTCCTCCTCGTCCTCGCCCACCCCCGGCCCGTACGGCAGCGGCTGGCGCCGCGCCGCCTCACGGTTCTTCACCGGGTCGCGCAGCTCCAGCACCACGATCTCGAACGGCGCCAGCAGCTTCTGGTCGACCGCAGCTTGAAGGCCGAGGTCGAACACGCACTCCCCGTAGATCGTGGTGTCGTCCATGGAGCAGAGCAGGCCCTCCTCCAGCGGTTGGTAGGCGCCCTCGCGCCGCCGCACCGACCTGGGCGGCGCCCACACCCGCGGCGTCGCCGTCATGTACAGCCGCCGCACCGCAGGGATCGCCCCCTGGTCGTGCACCACCGTCCACGTCTTCTCCAACGACCCCGACGACCGGTGCGCCTCGTCGCACAGCATCAGGTCCAGCGGGGGCACGGGCCCGCCCATCAGGGCGGGGTCGACCTGGTAGGCGTCCTGGATGGCGCTGATGGAGGCGTAGGTGGCGAACAGCGTGACGGGTCGGCGCCTCCGGGCCGCGGAGCTGAGCCAGTAGGCGATCTGCACCGGGTTCGTCGAGCGCTCCACGCCGTACGGCAGCTCGCCGGCCTCCAGCGAGCACACCGCGTACATCTCGCCCGCGCGACCGACCCTGCGCCACGACCCGATCATCTGCAGCAGCAGGTCGAGAGTCGGCACCACTACCAGGACGGAGCCCCGCGGCGCGATCCGCTGCCCGGCCACCGCCCCGACGTAGCTTTTCCCGGTGCCCGTGGCCATCTTCACGTTCACCCGCAGCCCGGTCGGCACCTCCACCCCCGGCCGCTGCGACAGGCCCCGCACGATGGCCTCCAAGGCCTCCTCCTGATGCCCCCGCAGCGTGATCGCCTCAGGCTCCTGGAAAGTCTCCACGCTCACAGAAAGGTCTCCCCTCGAATGCCCCGGACCGGACCCGGGATCTGGCAGGAAATACTGACGGTGCGTTTCTGATACAACCGCCGAACGAACCCGTGAGGGCGATCCGGACTGGAATATGAGCCCATTCACGAGCGGGCCGCGTGTAGCCTATCAGGCCCCGCACAAGAATTCCCGGGAATCCTCGAATCGGCGGGCCAGGAACCCGTGTTTGACGGGATTGTACAACAGGGCAAGACTGATACATTGGCGCCGTGACTCGCACTCCGAGAGTAGCGCACCTCCGGCCACGGCGGGGCCCGAATCGCGGTTTAGGTCCCGGTCTAGACCAATCCGGCGGGAGTGAAGTAGACCCGCACGCACCCCCGGCACGCCACCCTGCTTCCCAGTCAGCTTGTCGTGAGATCAGCCAAAAATCCAGCTCAGCTATATGATCCCGCCCCAGCCCACGGGCCTCGTGGAGCGAAGCGGAGTGAGGCCGGCCAAGGCGCGAAGCGCCGGGCCCACCCGGGCGAAGCCCGGGTGCGGACACGCGGAGCGGGTCCGCCGCCTG
>NZ_JBHVIV010000125.1:0-19565 GCF_042799475.1 Kitasatospora sp. NPDC057692
TAGCCCTCGGCGCTGCGGTCGATGATCGCCTCGGCGCCCATCGCCCGGCAGATCTCGGCCTTCTGCGGGCTGGAGACGACGCAGATCGGGGTGGCGCCGCCGGCCAGCGCGTACTGGGTGGCGTAGGAGCCGAGGCCGCCGCTGGCGCCCCAGATCAGCACGTTGTCGCCCTGCTTCATGCCCGCGCCGTTCTGCGACACCAGCTGGCGGTAGGCGGTGGAGTTGACCAGGCCGGGGGAGGCGGCCTCCTCCCAGGTCAGGTGGGCGGGCTTGGGCATCAGCTGGTTGGACTTCACCAGGGCCAGCTGGGCGAGGCCGCCGAAGTTGGTCTCGAAGCCCCAGATCCGCTGCTCCGGGTCCATCATCGTGTCGTTGTGGCCGTCGGAGGACTCCAGCTCGACGGACAGGCAGTGCGCGACCACCTCGTCGCCCGGCTTCCAGGCGTTGACCCCGGCGCCGGTGCGCAGCACCACGCCGGCCAGGTCGGAGCCGACGACGTGGTACGGCAGGTCGTGCCGCTTGGTGAGCGGGGAGAGCCGGCCGTAACGCTCCAGGAAGCCGAAGGTGGAGACCGGCTCGAAGATCGAGCTCCACACGGTGTTGTAGTTGACGGCGCTCGCCATCACGGCGACCAGGGCCTCCCCCGGGCCCAGTTCGGGCAGCGGGACCTCGTCGAGGTGGAGGGACGTGCGGGGGTCCTTGTCGCGGCTGTCGAGCCCCGCGAACATCTGCTCCTCGTCCTTGTGGAGCGTGACCGCCCGGTAGGACTCCGGCAGCTTCACGTGGGCGAAGTCCGCCGCGGTGCTGTCGGGGCTGAGGATCGCGTCGAGGATTTCCTTCATGGCTGCCTCCGAAGGCGTACCTGTGTGAGGGCACAGGGCGTCTGGGGGAGCCGGGAGCGGACACCGGCTTCGCTGAACGGGGTGGTGGGTGGTGGCTGGTGGGCCTGGCGGCTGGTGGGCCTGGTCCTGCGGTGGGTCGCTCCCGGGGTTGGGGGAGCGCCGGTACGACGGCGCGCCGAGGTGGGGAGCCGCGGCGCCGCGACTGGTGGGTAACAAGGTAGTGGCACCCTGTGCCACTCGTAAAGACACCGCGTGCCAGCAATTCCGGCCGCCCGCGACCCATTTGGCGGCGCCCTTCCCGGGCATGCGAAGGGCCCGTGTCGACATCTCGACACGGGCCCTCAAAGCCGCTTCGACCTGCGAAAATACCGGCGCTCAGGCCGGTCTGGCACCTTCCAGGGCGGCCCGTACGGCATCCACCACGACGTCCAGCGGAGCGTCCGTCCGGGCGACTGTGATGAGCACCTCACCTCCGGGGCTGGCACTCAGTGCGCCGGCCGTCCAGGCCTCCCCCTCCGTCCCACTGGCACCGGGTGCCACCACCGTGCCACGCCGCCGGGCCCCCGGTGCGCTGGACGCCCAGAAGGTCCGCCGGATTACCTCGAAGGAGTGGTCCAGCTGCGCCTCGACGTCCCCCCGCCCGCCCGCGCGCAGCCAGCGCCGCAGCACGTGGTTGTGGGCCGCGACCACGGCCGCCGCGGACACCTCGGCCAGCATCGAGTCGTCCTCGCCGCCGCGCTGCCAGCCCGAGGGGATCTCCCCGGCGGTGTCGAAGCGGCCCAGCAGGTAGCGGGTGAACAGCCGCTCGTAGCGGGCCACCACGGCGATCTCCCGCTCGCGCAGCGCCGGCACCTGACGGATCAACTGGTACCGGGCCACCGAGACCCCCGGTGTGGAGGCGTACATCCGCAGCACCTCCTTGATGCCCCGGCAGACCACGTCCAGCGGGTGCTCCTCGGGCTCGGCGCTGGCCAGCAGATCGGCCACCCGGACCAGGGTGTCGTCGTGGTCCGGGAAGATCGCCTCCTCCTTGGACCGGAAGTACCGGAAGAAGGTCCGCCGGGCCACCCCGGCCGCCGCCGCGATCTGGTCGACCGTGGTCTCCTCGTAGCCCTGCGAGGCGAACAGCTCCATGGCGGCCGTGGCCAGGTCCTGGCGCATCTGCTGGCGCTGCGCCGCCGCCCGGCGGCCGCCCGGGCCCCCGTCCTGGCCGGTCCCGGCCGGCCGGCCGTCGCGGCCCGGGGCGGATTGCTGCGGGGATACTGACTGAACCCGATCCATGGCCGGAACGCTACACGTCCCCGGGGGCGCGGCCGGGGGCCTTCCCCGGCGCACCGGGGGCACCGGGCCGCTCACCGCGGGTCTGGGCCACTGCGCCGAGACCGCGCCCGGCCCCCAGCCGGGCCGCTCGGGGCGCAGCGGCGGGCGGCCGGAACGGCCCCCGTAGGGCGGCGGGGCGGTCATCGGCGCGCGTGGTCGCGGAAGCCGCGGCCGGTCTTGCGGCCCAGGCAGCCGGCCGCCACCAGGTGCTCCAGCAGCGGCGCGGCGGCCAGGCCCGGCTCGCGGAACTCCTGGTGCAGCACCTGCTCGATGGTCAGCGAGACGTCCAGGCCGACCACGTCCAGCAGCTCGAACGGGCCCATCGGGTACCCGCAGCCGAGCTTCATCGCGGTGTCGATGTCGTCCACCGTCGCGTAGTGCTCCTGGAGCATCCGCACCGCGTCGTTCAGGTAGGGGAAGAGCAGCGCGTTGACGATGAACCCGGCCCGGTCGCCGCACTCCACCGGGTGCTTGCGGACCTTCGCGCACAGCTCCAGCACGGTCGCGGTGACGTCCGGCGCGGTCAGCACCGTGGACACCACCTCCACCAGCCGCATCGCGGGCGCCGGGTTGAAGAAGTGCATGCCGACGACGTCCTGCGGCCGGGTGGTGGCCGAGGCGCAGGCGACCACCGGCAGCGAGGAGGTGGTGGTGGCCAGCACCGCGCCCGGCTTGACGATCGCGTCCAGGGCGGTGAACAGCTCGCGCTTGACCGCGAGGTCCTCGGCGACCGCCTCAACGACCAGGTCCACCTCGGCCAGCTCGCCGTACCGCCCGACCGGAGTGACCAGGGCCAGCGCGGCGTCCCGCTGCTCCCCGGTCAGGCGGCCCTTGGCCACCGAGCGCTCCAGCGACTTCGCCAGCCGCGCCTTGGCCCGCTCCGCCTTCTCCGGGCTGCGGGCGGCCAGCAGCACCGGGAGGCCGGCCTTGGCGAACACCTCGGCGATGCCGGTGGCCATGGTGCCCGAGCCGCAGACGCCGACGCTGCGCACCGCCCGGCCGGGGACCGCGGCGGCGGCCGGGCCGGCGGCGGCGTCGACCGCCTTCGAGGCCCCGGGCGCCTCGTAGGTGTAGAAGCCGCGGCCGGTCTTGCGGCCGAGCAGCCCGGCCGCGACCAGCTGGCCCAGGATCGGCGCCGGTGCGTGCAGCCGGTCCTTCGACTGCTCGTACATCGCCTCCAGGACGGTCCGGGCGGTGTCCACGCCGATCAGGTCGAGCAGCGCCAGCGGGCCCATCGGCAGGCCGCAGCCGAGCCGCATCGCGGCGTCGATGTCCTCCCGGGTGGCGTACTTGGACTCGTACATCGCGGCGGCCTGGTTGAGGTAGGCGAAGAGCAGGCCGTTGACCACGAAGCCGGCCCGGTCGCCGGCCGCCACCGGCTCCTTGCCGAGCTCCCGGGCGAAGGCCGCGGCCTCCTCGGCCACCTGCGGGGCGGTGAGCACGGTGCGCACCACCTCGACCAGCTTCATGGAGTGCACGGGGTTGAAGAAGTGCAGGCCGAGCACCCGGTCCGGGCGGGCGGTGGCGGCGGCGATCCGGGTCACCGACAGCGCGGTGGTGCCGGTGGCCAGCACCGTGCCGGGCGGGCAGATCCGGTCCAGCTCGGCGAAGACCTCCCGCTTCAGCTCCAGCTGCTCGGGGACCTCCTCGATCACCAGGCCGGCCTCGGCGGCGGCGTCCAGCGCGTGGCCGACGGCGATCCGGGCGAGCAGCCCGGTCCGCTCCTCGGCGGTGAGCCGCTCGCGGGCCACGGCGCGCGCGGTCGCCGCCTCGATCCGGGCCAGCGCCCGGGCGGCCGAGGCCTCGTCGGCCTCGATGCCGATCACCCGGCGGCCGCTCCGGGCGACCGCGACGGCGACACCGGCACCCATCGTGCCGAGGCCGACCACGGCCACCGTGGGGAAGGGACGCTCCATCTGTCCTGACTCCTTGTCATGGAAGGCCCGCGCGCGCTCCGGAGGGCGTGCCCGCGGAGGAGGGGCCGCGCGCGGGGGGACGGGGGATGACGGTTGCGGCCACCACGCAGCCGCCGGTCCGCTCCGGACATGCTGGGGGTGTGCCGTGGTACTCAGGCGCTCGATGTGGGAAGCGGCTCTGAACGCCCTCTGAACACAGAGGGGGAAGCCCCGGCCGCGGCCGCGATCCGCGGCGCCCACCGGTGAACGAACGCACCGCCACGCGCCGTCCGCTCCGCGCGAGTCCCGCACGGCGGACGGCGCCCCCGTCGGTGCGGCTCCCGAGGCCCGACGGTGGTGCGTGTCGACACTGTAGCGAAGCTACCGACGGGTAGGAAAGGGGGTGGTGCGCTGATTTTCCGCTGCTCGCGGGCGGGCTATCACCCCTGTGGGGGATGGGGGTGGACGGACGTCCGTTCGGACCACCCGATAGGGGAGTTATGCGCCCCGGTGGGGCGGGGCAGCATGGGGCCATGAGCACCGGAACCGTCACCGCGGGGCATCCCGAGCCCACACCCCGGCCCGGCCCGGCCGCCGCCTCCGAGCCCTCCGCCGGGTCCGGGGGCGGCGCCGCGCCGCCGCCCCGGATCGACCGGGCCGAGCGCGGGGAGCGCGCCCAGGTGGCGGTGGACCGGCTGCGGACCGCCGGGGTCGAGGCGGTCGCCGTCACCTGGGTGGACAACGCCGGCGTCGCCCGGGTCAAGGCGGTGCCGCTCGGCGGCCTGGTGCACGCCGCCCAGTGGGGCGTCGGCACGGCCCCCTGCTTCGACGTCTTCCTCGCCGACGACACCATCGTCACCAGCCCGCTGATCGGCGGCCCCACCGGGGACCTGCGGCTCTACCCCGATGTCGAGCGGATCGTCCCGCTCGCCGCCCAGCCGGGCTGGGCCTGGGCGCCGGGGGACCGCTACACCCAGGGCGGCGCCCCGCACCCGGGCTGCCAGCGTCTCTTCGCCCGCCGGACGGTCGCGGCCGCCGCCGCGCGCGGGCTGACCCTGAAGGCCGGCATCGAGATCGAGTGGGTGGCCGCGCTGGCCGGCCCGCCCGGGGAGGAGCCCCGCTACCCGACGGCCGGCCCGGCCTACGGGATGCAGCGGCTGACCGAGCTCTCCGACTACCTGCGCGACGTGCTCCGCGCCCTCGGCGAGCAGGGCCTGACCGTGCTCCAGATCCACCCCGAGTACGCGGCGGGCCAGTTCGAGGTCTCGGTCGCCCCCGAGGGCCCGGTCGAGGCCGCCGACACCTCGGTGCTGATCCGGCAGACCATTCGCGCCGTGTCCGCCCGGCACGGCCTGCGGGTCTCCTTCGCCCCGGCGGTCGAGGCCGGCGGGGTCGGCAACGGCGGTCACCTCCACCTGAGCCTGTGGCGGGACGGCCGCAACCTCGCCCACGGCGGCCCCGGTCCGCACGGCCTCACCGCCGAGGCCGAGGGCTTCCTCGCCGGGGTGCTCGGCGCGCTGCCCGAGCTGCTGGTGCTCGGCTGCTCCAGCCCGGCCGGCTACCTGCGACTGGTGCCCTCGCACTGGGCCGGCGCCTACCGCTGCTGGGGCCTGGAGAACCGGGAGGCCGCGCTGCGCCTGGTGACCGGCTCCACCGGTGAGCGCGCCTCGGCCGCCAACGCCGAGATCAAGTGCTTCGACGCCACCGCCAACCCCTACCTGGCGGTCGGCGGGGTGCTCGCCGCCGGCCTCGCCGGACTGGACCAGCGGCTGGCGCTGCCGCCGGAGTTCACCGGCGACCCGGCGCAGGCCGCGCCCGGCGCCGTGCCCCGGCTGCCCACCGGGCCGGGCGAGGCGCTCGCCGCCTACCGCCGCTCCGCCCTGCTGCGCGAGGCGCTCGGCGAGCCGCTGTACGGGGCCGTGCTCGCCGTCCGGGAGGCCGAGCGCGAGCAGTACGCCGGAGCGACCCCCGAGGAGCTGGCCGCCGCCACCCGCTGGCGGTACTGACCGGTGCCCGCGCCGGACGTGCCCTCGCTGGACTTGCCCGCGCTGGTCGACCACCACTGCCACAGCGTGCTGACGGCCGAACTCGCGGACGGCGCGCTGGCGGGGCTGCTCACCGAGTCCGACCGCCCGCCCGCACCCGGCACCTCGCCGTTCGACAGCGCGCTCGGCCTCGCGGTGCGCCGCTGGTGCCCGCCCGCGCTCGGGCTGCCCGCGCACGCGCCGGCCGAGGAGTACCTCGCCCGGCGGCGCGAGCTCGGGGCCCCGGAGGCGACCCGCCGGCTGCTCGCCGCCGCCGGCCTGGACACCTGCCTGGTGGACACCGGGCTGACCACCGCCGCCGGCCACCCGCTGCTGCCGCTCGGCGAGTTGGCCGAGGCGGCGGGCGCCCGGGTGCGCGAGGTGGTCCGGCTGGAGTCGGTCGCCGAGGCCGTCGCCGCCCCGCCCGGCGCCTGGGCCGCGGCCGTCCGCGAGGCACTGGCCGGGGCCGCGGCCGGCGCCGTCGCGGTGAAGTCGGTGGTGGCCTACCGCAGCGGCCTCGCGGTGCCCGCCGAGCGCCCCTCCCCGGCCGCGGTCGCGGCGGCCGCCGCCGGGCGGCGGCGCGCCGGGGGCGGACGCCTCACCGACCCGGTGCTGCTGCACGAGCTGCTCCGGGCCGCCCTGGAGGTCTGCGCCGAGCTCCGCCTGCCGCTCCAGCTGCACACCGGCTTCGGCGACCCCGACGTCACCCTGCACCGCGCCGACCCGTCGCTGCTCGCCGACTTCGTTCGCGCCGCCGAGCCGAGCGGCGTCCCGCTGGTGCTGCTGCACGGCTACCCCTACCACCGGCAGGCCGCGTGGCTGGCCCAGGCCTTCCCGCTGGTGTACACCGACCTCGGCCTGACCACCTCCTACGTCGGCCCCCGCGCGGCCGCGGTGCTCGGGGAGATGCTGGAGCTGGCGCCGTTCGGCAAGCTGCTGTTCTCCACCGACGCCTACGGCCTGCCCGAGCTGTACCTGGTCGGCGCGGCCCAGTTCCGGCACGGCCTCGGCGCCCTGCTGGACGGCTGGCGCGCCGACGGCGCGTGCACCGCGGCCGACGCCGCGCGGCTGGCCCGCCGGGTGGCGGCGGACAACGCCCGCCGACTGTACGCGCTCTGACCGTCCGCCGCCGGGGCTTGGCGGTGATCCGCCACTGGCCGCTTCCGGCCGCCCTGGACGCCTGTTCCACCGTCGGCCCGGCTGACTAGGGTGTGGCTCCCGGCGCGTGTGCCCTGAGGCCGCCCGGTCACCCGGCCCTGCCCAGCAGAAGCGGAGTCATACCGTCCGTCGGTGACCAACTTGTGGCGATTAGATGACTACCTCTTGCGGATTGCAACACTTGTTCACTAACGTCCCGATCATTCCAAGTGCACCTGCCAACCGCAGCTGCTGCATGACGACTCGGGAGGGCCAACCCCTATGAGTGTTCCTCGGATCAGCCGGACCCGGTACGCGGCGGTGGGCATCGTCCTCGCCACCGCCGGCGCCCTCGCGCTGCCGTCCGGCACCGCCGTCGCCGCCTCCGGGTCGGAGTCGACGACCGGTCCGCTGCTCAGCTACGTCGTCAACACCAAGGCCAACCACGGCCAGGTGCAGAAGGTCGAGAAGGCGGTCACGTCCCTCGGCGGCACCGTCGTGTACTCCTACGAGCAGATCGGCGTGGTGATCGCCCGCTCGACCGACACCCAGTTCGCCGCCAAGCTGCGGCTGGCGAAGGGCGTCGAGTCGGTCGGTGCCAGCCGCACCAAGGGCATCACCGCCTCCGAGGACCGCACCGCCGAGGTCGCCGCCGCGCCGGCCGGCGCCTCCGCCGCGGGCGAGGAGCCCTACTGGGCCAACCAGTGGGACATGCGCCAGATCGGCGTGGACAAGGCCCACAAGCTGTCCCTGGGCAGCAACAAGGTCACCGTCGGCGTGCTGGACTCCGGCATCGACGGCACCCACGAGGACCTCGCCGCCAACGTCGACGCCTCGCAGTCGGTCTCCTGCATCGACGGCGGCAAGCCGAACACCGCCTGGGAGGCCTGGCAGCCTGGCGTCGACGGCGCCCACGGCACCCACGTGGCGGGCAGCATCGCCGCCGCCAAGAACGGCAAGGGCATCGAGGGCATCGCCCCGAACGTCAAGCTCGCCGCGGTGAAGGTCGTCGACGACGGCGGCTTCATCTACCCCGAGTACGCCATCTGCGGCTTCGTCTGGGCCGGCGAGCACAAGTTCAAGGTCACGAACAACAGCTACTTCGTCGACCCGTGGATGTTCAACTGCCAGAACGACGCCGACCAGGCGGCGATCACCACCGCCGTCCGCCGCGCCGTCGAGTTCTCGCAGCGCAAGGGCGTCCTCAACGTGGCCGCCGCGGGCAACGAGAACATCGACCTCGCCCACAAGACCAAGGACGTCGCCAGCCCGGACGACACCACCCCGGTCGAGCGTCCGATCACCCAGGACTGCCTGAACCTGCCGACCGAGCTGGACGGCGTCGTCGCGGTCTCCTCGGTGGGCGTCAACGGCGACAAGTCGTACTACTCCAGCTACGGCAAGAACAAGGTCACCGTGGCCGCCCCCGGTGGCGACCGCCGCTACCAGATCCCGGACACCCCGGACAAGAACGGCCGCGTGCTGTCCACCATCCCGGGCGGCGGGTACGGCTACATGCAGGGCACCTCGATGGCCTCGCCGCACGCCGCCGGCGTGCTCGCCCTGCTCGCCAGCACCCACCCGTGGGCCAACGCGGACGAGCTCACCGAGCTGCTGACCAACCAGGCCGAGTCGCACGCCTGCCCGACCGCCCCGTACAACCCGGGCGGCACCGGCGAGTTCGCCGCCACCTGTGAGGGCGGCGCGGACGACAACGGCTTCTACGGCGCCGGCATCATCAACGCCGAGAAGGCGGCCCAGTGGTGGCGCTGAGCCACCGCTGACCGGCTGACACCCTGAGCGGGGAACGGGGGCGGGACTTCGGTCCCGCCCCCGTTCGGCGTGTCCGGGCTCCGGCGCGGGCCCGGCTCACTCGAAGTGGTGCTCCCAGACCGTCTCCACCGACGGCTTGCCGTGCAGGTCCGGCACCTCCTGCAGCCAGGCCGGCCTCCCCGCCCTGCTCCGCGCCGCCCGCCGCTGCTCGGCCTCGCGCAGCTGGTCCGGGGTGGAGAACCCCTCCGGCAGCCACTCGGCGGAGAGCACCGCCCGCGCCGCCAGCTGGTTCACATAGGCCCGGCGCAGCTCGGCGACCGAGTCGAACCCCGGCTCGTCGGCCAGCCAGGCGTCCGGCACCAGCGCCACCACCTCCTCCAGCAGCCCGACGGTGACCAGCGGCCCCAGCTCCTCGTCGGCCAGCCGGACGTCCGGCCGGTACGGGCCGAGCGCGTGGGCGCTGAGGTCGTAGCGCCTGCCGACGGAGGCCTCGGCGGCGGACCAGCGGTGGTGGAAGACCAGCGCGGCGCCGTTGTCGATCAGCCAGAGCCTCCGGTGCCAGACCATGAGGTTGGGATTGTGCACCGTCCGGTCGACGTTCCCGGTGAGCGCGTCCAGCCAGACCACCCGGCCGGCCTCGACCGGGTCGACCTCGATCATGCCGGGCCGGAAGTCGCGGGCGCCGGGCAGCAGGTCCATGCCGAGGTTGAGCCCGCGGCTGGCCCGCAGGATGTCCTGGATCTCGGGGTCCGGCTCGCCGTCGGCGACCGCCGGGTCGAAGTCGACCAGCCGCAGCTCGGGCACCGGCAGGCCGAGCCGTCGCGCCAGTTCGCCGACGATCACCTCCGCCACCAGCGCCTTGCGCCCCTGCGCGGCCCCGGTGAACTTCACCACGTAGGTGCCCAGGTCGTCGGTCTCCACCACGCCGGGGACGGAACCGCCGGCCCGCAGCGGGTCGACGTAGCGCACTGCTGTCACCTGTTCGAGCACATCCGCCACCCTAACCTCCGCGCCGTCGGGGAGGGCGCCGCCCGCCGCCCGCGGTCCGCTGTGATTGGCTTGCCGTACCACCCGGACGACCACCCGGCGCCGGACGACCGTACGAGGAGAGCACGACCATGGGACAGGTGCAGGCCACCACCGAGCGGGTCTACGAGGCGGCCCCCGAGCGGGTGTACGAGGCCCTGGCCGACTACCAGGTGACCCGCCCCAAGCTGCTGCCCGCGCAGTACAGCGAGTACGAGGTCCGGGTCGGCGGCACCGGCGCCGGCACCCAGGTGCACTGGAAGCTCCAGGCCACCGAGAAGCGGATCCGGGACTGCCTGTTCACCGTCTCGGCCCCGCGCCCGGATCAGCTGGTGGAGAAGGACGCCAACTCCAGCATGGTGATCACCTGGACCGTCGCGGCGGCCGGCGAGGGCCGTTCGAAGGTCACCGTCACGGCCACCTGGCAGGGTGCGACCGGCATCGGCGGCTTCTTCGAGCGCACCTTCGCGCCCAAGGGCCTGAACCGGATCCACGACCAGGTGCTCGCCAACCTGGCGGACGAGGTCCGCTGAGACCCGACCGGGCGCGGTGGATTCCGGTCCTCCGGACCTCCCCCTCAACCCGTCCAGGAATTCGACGAGTTCGTCCACCCGTACGAGCGGCGCGCCGTACGGGTGGACGCCCCGCCACCTGCGGGTGACGAGGGCCGCCGGGCGCGGTGCGGCCACCCTAGGCTCGCCGCCGTGCATATGACGATCCTTCACATTTCGCAGCCCGTCGACGGCGGCGTGGCCCGCGTCGTGGTCGACCTGGTCCGCGGCCAGCGCGAGGCCGGCCACCGGGTGCTGGTCGCCTGTCCGCCGGGCGGCCGGCTCGCCCGGGAGGCCGCCGCGGTCGGCGCGCTGGTCCAGGAGTGGCCGGCCCGGCGCTCGCCCGGCCCCGCCACCGCCGCCGAGGTCTGGCGGCTGCGCCGGATCGTCCGGGCCGCCGGGCCCGACGTGCTCCACCTGCACAGCGCCAAGGCCGGACTGGCCGGCCGGCTGGCCGTGCGCGGCGCGGTGCCGACCGTCTTCCAGCCGCACGCCTGGTCCTTCGCCGCCGTGGACGGCGCGGTCGCCGCGGCCACCCTGCGCTGGGAGCGGTACGCGACCCGCTGGGCGCACCGGCTGCTCTGCGTCTCCGTCCAGGAGCGGGCCGACGGCGTCGCGGCCGGCCTGCACGCGGACTGGGCGGTGGTGCCCAACGGCGTGGACGTGCGCCACTACGCGCCGGCCGACCGCCGGGCCGCCCGGATCGCGCTCGGCCTGGAGCCGGCCGCCCCGCTCGCGGTCTGCGTGGGCCGGCTCTGCCGCCAGAAGGGCCAGGACGTGCTGCTCACCGCCTGGTCCGAGGTGCGGCGCCGGGTACCGGGGGCCCGGCTGGCGCTGGTCGGCGCCGGTCCGGAGGAGGCCCGGCTGGCCGCCGTGGTCCGGGAGGGCGCCGAGCCGTCCCGGGTCCGGCTGGTCGGGGACGTCGCGGACCCGCGGCCCTGGCTGGCGGCGGCCGACCTGGTGGTGCTGCCCTCGCGCTGGGAGGGCATGGCGCTGGCCCCGCTGGAGGCGATGGCCTGCGGCCGGCCGGTGCTGCTGAGCGACGTGCCCGGGGCCCGCGAGTGCCTGCCGCCGTCCGAGCGGGCCGGCGCCCTGGTGCCCGTCGAGGATGTGTCCGCGCTCATCACCCGAATGGCGGAAGCGCTGTCCGATCCGATCGAGTGCGAGCGGCGCGGCGCCCGGCTGCGTGAGCACGCCGCGGCCCGCCATGACGTTCGATCGGTGGTCGAACAGGTCGACGCGCTCTACCGCGACCTGCTGGGTGCCGGGCCGGCGCCCGGGCGGCGCCGCGCCCGTGTCCCGCAGCGGATCTGATCGTTTCACATGCCGTGAATGCCCCGCCGCTCCGGCGCTGCCGTATTCGCACCCTCCACCGGTTGTGGGTGAGAGGCCAAATCGGAAATACCTATTAATGGGCGGCTGGAATGAATCGGCAAGTCAACTTCCAGCATTCTAGCCGGTTTTCGGTAACGTCTGATTTTGCCTGCTTCGTTTCGATTTCACGCCGGGAAATCGCGAGAAAGCCGAAAGCCGCCAGCGGCAGCAGGTGCTGTCAGGACCGCGCTCACCGGGCCGGGACGGCCGCCCCGGGCCAACCGGTTCCGGACCGCCGTCACCCCGGGCACACAGCAGGGGAGTTCGTCCGCCGATGACCATTGACCACGACAGCGTGCCACACCCCGGTCGGCCCCTGTCCGGCCCGCGCCGCCCGGCCACCGGGCTGCTCGACCGCCCGACCCGGGCCGCCCAGGCCCGCAGCGCCCCGCCGGTCCGCCGGCACCGCCGCCCGGTCCGGTCCCGGCTCGCGCTGCCCGTCGCCCTGGTCGCCGTCGACGCGCTCGCCCTGTGCACCGC
This sequence comes from Kitasatospora sp. NPDC057692, assembly GCF_042799475.1. Lineage (NCBI taxonomy): Bacteria > Bacillati > Actinomycetota > Actinomycetes > Kitasatosporales > Streptomycetaceae > Kitasatospora > Kitasatospora sp. NPDC057692. The sequence goes on from NZ_JBHVIV010000125.1 coordinate 12,423, forward strand.
CACCGGCACCGCCAACCGCGTCCTCGATCCGGCCGTCCGGGTCGCGCCGCTGCTCGGCGTCGCCGCCCTGCTGCCCCTGCTGGTCCTGCTCAACCTGGCCGGCGGCCTCTACCGGATCCGGCTCACCCTCTCCGTGCTCGACGAGCTGCCCGCCCTCGCCGCGCGGGCCGTGGTCGCCGCCGCCTTCGCCATCAGCCTGGCCGGCTGCCTGGAGGACCGCTGGCCCGACTCCGGCCCCGCCACCCCGGCCCGGCTCACCGTCCTGCTCGGCACCCAGCTGATGCTCGCCGTCCTCGGCCGCGCCGTCCTCTACCACCTGGTGCGCCGGATCCGCCGCAGCCGCCCCAGCCCCGTCCTGGTGCTCGGCGCCGGCCGGCTCGGCCGCCGGGTGGCCGCCGCCCTCACCGAGCGCCGCGAGTACGGCCTGCGCCCGGTCGGCTTCCTCGACGCCGACCCGCCGCTGCTCGCCGGGGACACCGACCTGCCCGTGCTCGGGGGCCGCGAGGTGCTGGAGCGCGAGATCCGCCGCCACCGCGTCCACCACGTGCTGGCCACCGCCGGCGCCGCCGACGAGGCCGAGACCGCCGCCACCCTGCGCGACGCGGCCCGGCTGGGCTGCCAGGTCTGGCTGGTCCCCGCGCTGCGCGAGTACGGCTCGGTCACCGCCGGGCGGCTGGCCGGCGGCGACCACCTCTGGGGCTTCCCCTGCCTGCGGGTCGGCCGCGCCGCGATGCGCCGCCCCGGCTGGGTCGCCAAGCGGGCCCTGGACGTCACCGCCGCCGCGATCGGCCTGCTGCTGCTCGCACCCGTCCTCGCCCTGTGCGCGCTCGCCGTCCGCTTCGACACCGGCCCCGGCGTCCTCTTCCGCCAGCAGCGCACCGGGCTCGACGGCCGGGTCTTCACCGTCCTCAAGTTCCGCACCCTGCGGCCGAGCAACGAGCACGAGTCCGCCACCCGCTGGAACATCGCCCAGGACCACCGGATGGGCGCCGTCGGCCGGCTGATGCGCCGCAGCTCCCTCGACGAGCTCCCGCAGCTGTGGAACGTGCTGCGCGGCGACATGAGCCTGGTCGGCCCGCGCCCCGAACGCCCCTACTTCGTCATGCGGTTCAGCCAGGCCTACCCCGAGTACGCGGACCGCCACCGCGTCCCGGTCGGCCTCACCGGCCTCGCCCAGGTCAACGGCCTGCGCGGGGACACCTCGATCGAGGACCGGGCCCGCTTCGACAACCGCTACATCGAGAGCTGGAGCCTCTGGCAGGACGTCAAGATCCTGTGCCGCACCGCGGTCCTCATGCTCCACCCGGACGGGAGCTGATCAACGCCGTGGCCCTGACCCTCGCCGCACCCCCGCGCCCCGCCGAGCTGTTACGGCGCGCGGGGGGCGTCGTCCGCGAACGCCCCGGCCTGCTGGCCGCCGCCACCGTGCTGCTGGTCTGCGTCCCCACCGGGGAGAAGGACGTCGCCGCCGCCGTCCACGTCACCGCCGCCGACCTCGCCTCGCTCGCCCTGGTCGCGCTCACCGCCGTGAACCTGCTGCGCGGGCGCACCCCGGCGATCGGCCGCACGGACGCCGTCCGGTTCGGCGCGATCGTGCTCGCCGCCGCCGTCGCCACCGTCGGCTCCATCGACCCGGTGACCAGCCTGACCGGCTTCGTCCGGCTCACCCAGGTCTTCGTGCTCGTCCCGGCCGCGGTGCTCTGCGCCCTGCGCGACCGCACCGACCAGCGGCTGGTCCTCGGCTCCTTCGTGATCGCCGCGCTGATCCAGGGCGTGGTCGGCGCCCACCAGTTCCTCACCGGCACCGGCGCCTCCTACACCGGCCGCCCGATCCGCGCCGTCGGCACCTTCGGCGCCCTCGACATCATGGCGATGTCCACCGTCGTCAGCTACGGCCTGCTCGCCGCCCTGGCGCTGGCCCTCGCCGAGGGGAACGCCGGGTGGCGGCGGGCGCTGTTCGCCACCGCCGGCTTCCTCGCCTTCCCGCTCGCGGTCTCCTTCAGCCGCGGCAGCTGGATCGCCACCGCCGCGGCCGCCGCCGTCCTGCTGCTGCGCGCCGACGCCCGGCTCGCCGTCCGCTCCGCCGTCCTCGGCACGGCCGCCGCCGTCGTCCTGGTCGGCGGCCTCGGCCTCGGCGGCTCCGGCGTCACCGCCCGGCTCAGCTCGATCGGCTCCGTCTCCGAGGCCCCCGACCAGTCGGTCTCCGACCGCTACGACCTGTGGGCCACCGCCGGGCGGATCTGGCAGGACCACCCCGTCTCCGGCGCCGGTCCCAAGGCCTTCCAGCAACTGCGCGACAGCCACGCCCCGCTGCGGCTCTCCTCCGGCAGCGACGCCGCCGACGCCACCATCGGCTTCCAGCGCGAACCGCTGCTCTCCCCGCACAACATGTACCTCCTGGTGCTCAGCGAGCAGGGCCTCGTCGGCATCGTCGCCTACGGGACGCTCTTCCTCGGCCTGCTGATCGGCTGCCTGCGCACCGCCCGCGGCCCCGGCCTCGCCGCCCTCGCCCTGCTCACCTGGGTCCTGGTGGACTTCCTCTACGCCGACATCGGCGGCGCCACCACCGTGCTGACCTCGGTCGTCCTCGGCCTCGCCGCCCGCTCCGCCGGTTCCGCCCGTTCCCGCGAGGCGCGCGCATGACGACGGACCGGCCCACCACCCTCGGATCCCCCGCGCTGCCCGGCCCCCGGCAGGCGCCGGCCGCCACCGGACCCGCTGCCGCGGGCCCCCGCCGCGGCTTCCTCGCCAAGGCCTTCGGCGTCACCGCGGTCCTCAGCGCGGCCGGCTCCGCCCTCGGCCTGCTCCGCGACCTCCTGCTCGCCCGCTACTTCGGCGCCAACCAGGGCACCGACGCCTTCCTGGTCGCCTGGACCGTCCCCGAGACCGCCGCACCGCTGCTCATCGAGGACGCCATGTCCTTCCTCATGGTGCCCGCCTTCGCGCTCGCCCTGGTGCTCCGCGAGGAGCGCCCCGACGGCCCCGACCCGGTCCGCCAGCTGGTCCGCGCCACCCTGCCCTGGCTGCTGCTCGCCCTCTCCACCCTCTCGCTGGGCGCCGCGCTCGGCGCCCCCCGGCTCGTCGACCTGCTCGCCCCCGGCCTGGCCGACCCCGGGCTCGCCGTCACCTGCACCCGGATCACCGCGATCACCGTGCTGCCGTTCGGGGTGGCCGGCTACCTCGCCGCCGCGCTGCGGGCCCACCACCGGTTCACCGCCCCGGCCGGCATCTACGTCGCCTACAACCTCGGCATCCTCGGCGTGCTGCTCACCTGCCACGCCCTGTGGGGGGTGCGCGCCGCCGCGATCGGGGTGGCCTTCGGCAGCGTGCTGATGGCCGGCCTGCTGATCGGCCCCTTCCTGCGCCGGCTGCGGTCCGGAGGCCGCCGCAGTGGGGCCCGCCGCTCCCGCAACGCCCTGGTGCTGATCCCGCTCGCCCTGCTGCCGGTCGGCGTGTTCACCCTGACCCGGCAGGCCCAGGTGTTCATCGAGCGGTTCCTCGGGTCGGCGCTGCCCCCCGGCACCATCTCGCACCTCAACTACGCGGCCAAGGTCTCCCAACTCGCCATGACGGCCGGGATCCTGATCTGCACCGTCACCTTCCCGCTGGTCGCCCGGGCGCTCGCCGCCGGGGACGTCACCGCCGCCCGCGACCGGGTGGAGAAGGACCTCGGCCAGGCGGCCGCCGTCGTCCTGCTCGGCACCGCCTTCCTGATGGCCTGCGCCCCCTCGGTGGTCGCGCTGCTCTTCGAGCGCGGCGCCTTCGGCCCCCGGGACACCGCCGCCACCGCCGCCGTCATCCGGGTCTACAGCTTCGGACTGCTCGCCCAGGCGCTGATCGGCGTGATGATCCGCCCCTACTTCTCGCTGCGCCCGGTGGTCCGCCGGGCCGGCGACCCCAGCCCCGAGGACGGCGGCCGCCGGCTGCTCGACTGGTACCCGGCCGGCGCCATGGCGTTCGGCCTGGTCGTCACCGTCACCGTCGGCCTGCTCGCCACCCCCCGGTTCGGCGCCCTCGGCCTGGCCGCCGGCAACGCGGCCGGCATCACCGCCACCGCGGCGCTGCTGCTGCACGGCCTGGTCCTGCGCGGCATCCCGCTGCGGCTGCGGCGGGTCCTCGGCGGCCACGCCCGGTTGCTGGCCACCGCCACCGGCGCCGCCGCGCTCGGCACACCCGTCGCCGGCCTCGCGGCCGACCCCCTGCTCTCCACCGCGCTCGGCGGTCTCACCGTCGCGCTGGCCTTCGCCGTCCTGGGCACCGGCCTCGGTGCCCGCGAGGTGCGCGGCCCGGTCCGCGCCGCCCTCCGGGTCCTGGGGCCGGTCCCCGGCCCGTCTCCTGTCGCCGATGAAGGGAAGCCTCCCCATGGATGCTGAACGGGGATCAGTCCGGTCGGTCCCGTCGGGCGTACGCCGCCCCGCCGCCCCGGACGCCGGCGGCCGGCGCGCCGACCTGCCGCGCACCGAAGCGCCACGGACCGGTGCACCGCCCTCCGGCGTCCGCAGACCCGCGGCGCACCTGCCCAGGAGCCGACGCCCGCTCCCCGAGGCACCGGTCGCCGAGACCACCTCGCCGTGGATCCTGATGTACCACTCGGTGGCCGTCGAGAAGGAGGACCCGTACCAGCTGACGGTCAGTCCCGAGCGGTTCGCCGAGCAGATCGCCTGGCTGCACCGGCACGGGCGGCGCGGGGTCTCGGTGCGGGAGCTGATGCGGGCCCGCGCGGCCGGGCGGGCGGACAAGCTGGTCGGCCTCACCTTCGACGACGGCTACGCCGACTTCGCCCGGCACGCCGTGCCGATCCTCCAGGCCTACGGCTTCACCGCCACCGCGTACGTGGTCGCCGACCTGCTCGGCCGCGCCAACGACTGGGACGCCGAGGGCCCCCGGAAGACCCTGCTCAGCGTCCAGGAGGTCACCGACCTCGCCGCCGCCGGCTGGGAGATCGGCTCGCACGGCCTCGGCCACCAGGCGCTGACCGGTCTGCCCGCCGAGGTGCTCGCCGCGCAGACCCGGGAGAGCCGGCGGGTCCTGGAGGAGGTGGTCGGCGGCCCGGTCACCGGCTTCTGCTACCCCTACGGCGCGGTCGACCTGGCCGCCACCCAGGCGGTCCGGGACGCCGGGTACGACTACGCCGTCGCGATCGCGCACTCCCCGCTGACCGGCCGCTACGCGCTGCCGCGCTGCTACGTCGGCGACCGCGACGGCGCCTGGCGGCTGCGCGCCAAGCGCGGCCGCCACCGCCTGCGGGACACCGTCGCCGAACTCCGCCGCCGACGGCTGGCGGCGCGCGGGAACCGCTCCCGGAGGGCCCCGTCGTGAGGATCCTGCACGTCGTCACCGGGCTGGCCTCCGGCGGGGCGGAGCGCCAGCTCCAGCTGCTGCTCCGCCATCTGCCGGCCCACCAGCACTGCGAGGTGCTGGCGCTGACCAACCCCGGCGCGGTGGCCGCCGGGCTGCGCGCCGAGGGCGTCACCGTCCACCACCTCGGCATGCGCGGCAACCGGGACGTCGGCGCGCTGCCCCGGCTGGCCCGCCTGGTCAGGGCCGGGCGCTACGACCTGGTGCACACCCACCTCTACCGGGCCGGGCTGTACGGCCGGACCGCCGCCCGGCTGGCCGGGGTGCGGGCGGTGGTCGCCACCGAGCACTCGCTGCACCCCGGGGTGATCGAGGGCCGCCCGGTCACCCGCGGCGTCAAGGGCCTCTACCTGGCGGCCGAACGCCTGGGCACCACCACCGTCGCGGTGTCCCGGCAGGTCGCCCAGACCCTGCACGCCTGGGGCGTGCCGCCGGCCCGGGTCGAGCTGATCCCGAACGGCATCGACGCCGCCCGCTACCGCCGCCCGCCCGCCGACCGGGCCGCCACCCGCGCCCGGGTGCGCGCCGAGCTCGGCCTGCCGCCCGGGAGCCGGGTGGTCGGCGGGATCGGCCGGCTGGTCCCGGGCAAGCGCTTCCACGTCCTGGTGGAGGCGCTGGCCGGGCTGGACACCGCGGCCCGGCTGGTGCTGGTCGGCGCGGGCCCCGAGTGCTCCGCCCTGGAGCGGCTGGCCGCCGGCCTCGGCGTCCGCGACCGACTGGTGCTCACCGGCGAGCGCGACGACGTGCCCGACCTGCTCACCGCCCTGGACGTGCTGGCCGCGCCGTCCACCGCGGAGACCTTCGGCCTCGGCGTGCTGGAGGGGCTCGCGGCCGGCCTGCCGGTGCGCCACAGCGCCTGCCCGGCGCTGGACGAACTGCCCCCCGGCGCCGCCCCGCAGGCCCGCCGGATCCCCTCCGAGGCCGCCGCCTACACGGCCGCGCTGCGCGAGCTGCTCGACCCGCGCGGCCTCGACGACCCCACCACCGACCCGCTGCCCCGGCCCGCCGCGGTCGGCCACTACGACATCGTCCGGGTGGCCGCCGACCTCGGCGCGCTCTACGACCGGCTGGCCCGGGCCTGAGCCGGCAGCACCGCCGCCGGGCCCCCGGCCGGGCGGCCCGCACAGCCAAGGAGTCCTCCATGACCGAACCGCGCAGTACTGTCCGCCGGCTGGTCGGCCGCTGGTGGCCGGTGGTCCTCGCGGTGCCGCTCGGTGCCGTCGCCGGAGCCGGGTACGCCGTCGTCGCCCACCCCTCGTACGCCGCCAACTCCTATGTGATCGTGGTGCCCGAGACCCAGGGCGAGACGGCCACCGCGGTCAACTTCGCCCAGGCGTACGGGCGGCTCGCCGGACAGCCGCAGGTGCTCGCGGCCGCCGCCGCCGAGACCGGCCGCGGCCTGGGCGAGCTGACGGCCCTGGTGCACGGCACCACCTCGCCGGACGCGCCGATGATCGAGATCACCGGCACCGGCCCCCGGCCGCAGGAGGCCGTCCGGGCGGCCGACGCGGTGGCCCGCTCGCTGGTCGCCTTCGCCAACACCAGCAGCAAGGAGACCGGTGTGCGGCTGGTTCCGCTGGCCGCCGCCGCGGAGCCGGAGAAGCCGACCACGCCCTCCGGCCGGCTGGACGTCGCGGTCGGCGGCGCGGCCGGGGTGCTGATCGGCGCGCTGGTGATGATGACCCGCCGCCGGAACACCCGGCCCGCCGGGGCGGCCGGGGCCGCCGACGCGGAGGCGCCCGCCGCGACCGCCCCGCGGCCGCGCGCCGCCGAACCGGCCGCCGC
>NZ_JBHVIV010000126.1:0-19289 GCF_042799475.1 Kitasatospora sp. NPDC057692
CAGGTCGAACGCATCCGCGAAGAACTGCTGGAGACACTGGCGCCGATCGCACCGCGCTCCACGACCGTGCCGTTCTACTCCACCGTCACCGGCGCACCCATCGACACCGCCACCCTCAACGCCGAGTACTGGTACACCAACCTCCGCCAGACCGTCCAACTCGACACCGCGACAAAAGCCCTCGCCCGCGACGGATACGGCGTCTTCATCGAGGCCAGCCCCCACCCCGTCCTCACCATGGCCCTCCAGGAAACCCTCGACGCAGCCAACGCGGACAGCGTCGTCACAGGAACCCTGCGCCGCAACGAAGGCGGCCCCACCCGCTTCCTCGCCTCCGCCGCCCACCTCTTCACCCACGGCACCACCATCGACTGGCAGACAACCCTCACCCCCGACACCCACCACCGCACCGACCTGCCCACCTACGCCTTCGACCGCCGCAGCTACTGGCTCGAACCCGCAACCGCCAGCACCGCCACCACCACCGGCGCCGACCCCGTCGAAAGCGCCTTCTGGGACGCCGTGGAGCGCGAGGACCTCGACTCCCTCCTCACCACCCTCGACCTCGACGCACCCGACACCCTCCTCCCCCTCCTCCCCTCCCTCGCCTCCTGGCGACGCCGCAGCCGCGAACAGGCCGTCACCGACTCCTGGCGCTACCGCATCACCTGGAAGCCCCTGGCCGATCCCCGGACCACCGTGCCGTCCGGCACCTGGCCGGTCGTGGTCCCCGCCGGCGCCCCCGAGGCGCAGCAGGTGATCGAGGCACTGCGCGACCAGGGCATGACCGTGGTGCCCCTGGAGGTGAAGCCGGCGGACGCCGACCGCGAGGCGCTCGCCTCGCAGCTGCGGGAGGCGCTGGACGGCACGGCCCCCGCCGGGGTGCTCTCCCTGCTGGCCCTGACCGACGGCCCGCACCCGGGCTGCCCGGACCTGCCGGTCGGACTCGGCCTCACCCTGACGCTGATCCAGGCGCTCGGCGACGCGGGCGTCGACGCCCCGCTCTGGCTCGCCACCCGCGGCGCCGTCACCACCGCCCCCGCCGGAACCGCAGGCAGCGATCTGCCGGTCGACCCCGTGCAGGCCGCCGTGTGGGGCCTGGGCCGGGTCGCCGCGCTGGAGCACCCGCAGCGCTGGGGCGGCATGATCGATCTCCCCGAGAGTCTGGACGGCCGCGCAGCCGCGCTGCTGTGCGCGGCCCTGGCCGGCCCCGAGGACGAGGACCAGCTCGCCGTGCGCGGCACCCGGCTCCTCGTCCGCAGGCTGGTCCGGTCGTCGCTGGCCGCGGCCGACCCCGTCCCGGCCTGGAAGCCCCGCGGCACCGTCCTGATCACCGGCGGCACCGGCGGCATCGGCAGCCAGACGGCGCGCTGGCTGGCCCGCAACGGCGCCGAACACCTCGTCCTCACCAGCCGCAGCGGAGCGGCCGCCCCCGGCGCGCAGCAGCTGGAGGCCGAACTCACCGACCTCGGCGCCCGCGTCACCCTCGCCGCCTGCGACGTGACCGACCTCGACGCCCTGACCGCGCTGGTCCGGCAGCTGGAGGCCGACGGTTCGACGATCCGCACCGTGATGCACATCGCGGGCGCGGGCGTGCTCGTGCCGCTCGCGGACACCGACCTCCTGGAGTTCTCCGACACCGCCCACGCGAAGATCGTCGGCGCGGCCAACCTGGACGCCGTGTTCGACGGCTCCGAACTGGACGCCTTCGTGCTCTTCTCCTCCATCTCCGCGGTCTGGGGAAGCGGGGAGCACGGCGCGTACGCGGCGGCCAACGCGTACCTCGACGGCCTCGCCGAGCGGCGCCGGGCCCGGGGGCTCGCCGCCACCTCGGTGGTCTGGGGCATCTGGAGCCCGGAGGACGGCGGCGGCATGGCCGCCAACCTCGCCGAGGAGCAGCTGCGCGGCCGCGGCATCCCGTTCATGTCGCCGAGGCTGGCCATCGACGCCTTCCAGCAGGTCATGGACCGCGACGACAGCGTGGTGGTCGTCGCGGACGTCGACTGGGAGCGCTTCGTGCCGGTGTTCACCTCCGCACGGCCCAGCCCGCTGCTCGGCGGGGTGCCGGAGGTGGCGAGGATCCTGGCCACCGAAGCCGCACCGGCCGAGACCGGGGGCGACGACTCGTCGATGCGCCTGCGGCTGGCCGGGCTGACCGCCGAGGACCGCCGGCGGGCCCTCTCCGAGCTGGTGTGCACCCAGATCGCCGCGGTGCTCGGCTACCCCGGCCCGGCGGCCGTCGACGAGTCGCGGGCCTTCCGCGAGCTCGGGTTCGACTCCCTGAGCGCCGTCGACCTGCGCAACCGGCTGACCGCCGCGACCGGGCTGCGCCTTCCCGTCACGGTGGTGTTCGACTACCCGAGGGCCCGGGCGCTGGCCGAGCACCTCGGCACCGCGCTCTTCCCCGACCAGGGCCGCACGGCCCCGGCCGACCCCGCCGAGGCGGAGGTCAGGGAGCTGCTGGACTCGATCCCGCTGCTGCGGCTCCAGGAGTCCGGACTGCTCGACGAGCTGCGCAGGCTGGCCCAGTCGCCCGACACCGATTCCGCCGCGGTGCTCGGCGACGACGACTCCGCCGGTGCCATCGACGATCTGGACGTCGACGGCCTGATCCGCATGGCGTACGACAAATGACCTCTGAGAAGACGCAAAGAGCGGAGCAGATGATGACGAGCGCCGATGCCAAGATCGTCGGAGCGCTGCGCGAGTCTCTGAAGGAGACCGAGCGGCTGCGGCGGGCCAACCAGCAGCTCACGGCGGCCTCGCGGGAGCCGATCGGCATCGTCGCCATGAGCTGCCGCTACCCCGGGGTCGCCTCCCCGGAGGAGCTGTGGAACCTGGTCGCGGAGGAGAAGGACGCCATCTCCGGGCTCCCCGTCAACCGCGGCTGGGACCTGGACGGCCTCTACGACCCGGACCCGGACGAGCACGGCAAGGTCTACACGACCGAGGGCGGCTTCCTGCACGACGCCGACCGTTTCGACCCGGCGTTCTTCGGCATCTCGCCGCGCGAGGCGAGCGCCATGGACCCGCAGCAGCGGCTGCTGCTGGAGACCTCCTGGGAGGCCTTCGAGCGGGCCGGCATCGATCCCTCGGCCCTGCACGGCAACAAGGTCGGCCTCTTCGTCGGGGCGGCGTACCAGGGTTGGGGCATCGACTACCAGAACGTGCCCGACGGCGTGCAGGGCCACCTGGTCACCGGCATGTCGACCAGCGTCATCTCCGGCCGCGTCTCGTACACCCTCGGCCTGGAGGGCCCCGCCGTCACGGTCGACACCGCCTGCTCGTCCTCGCTGGTGGCCCTGCACCTCGCCGTCCAGTCGCTGCGGCAGGGCGACTGCGCGATGGCCATGGTCGGCGGCGCCGCGATCATGGCCGACCCGCTCGGCCTGGTCGGCTTCAGCCGCCAGCGCGGCCTGGCCCTGGACGGTCGCTGCAAGGCGTTCAGCGAGGACGCCGACGGCATGGGCCTCGGCGAAGGCGTCGGCGTGGTGCTGCTGGAGCGGCTGTCCGACGCCCGGCGCAACGGTCACCCGGTGCTCGCCGTGATCCGGGGCAGCGCGATCAACCAGGACGGCGCGAGCAACGGCCTCAGCGCCCCGAACGGCCCGGCGCAGCAGCGGGTGATCCGGGCCGCGCTGGCCAATGCCCGGCTGAAGCCCGAGCAGGTCGACCTGGTCGAGGCGCACGGTACCGGGACGACGCTGGGCGACCCGATCGAGGCCGGCGCCCTGCTCGCGACGTACGGCCAGGGCCGGCCCGCCGAGCGGCCGCTCTGGCTGGGCTCGGTCAAGTCCAACCTCGGGCACGCCCAGGCGGCGTCCGGGGTGGCCGGGGTCATCAAGATGGTGATGGCGCTGCGGCACGGGGTGCTGCCGCGCACGCTGCACGTCGCCGAGCCGTCGCGGAAGGTGGACTGGGAGTCCGGCGCGGTGCGGCTGCTGACGGAGGCCCGGCCGTGGCCGCAGGGCGAGGAGCCCCGCCGGGCCGGTGTGTCGTCCTTCGGCGTGAGCGGCACCAACGCCCACATCGTTCTGGAGCAGGCGCCGCCGGAGGAGCCGGCCGCCGTCGAGAACCACACGTCCGTGATGAGTGCGGGTGTGGTGCCGTTGGTGGTGTCGGCGCGCAGTGCCGCGTCCCTGCGCGGCCAGGCCGAACGCCTCGGCGCCCTCCTCGCCGACGGCGGAACCGAGTTGGGCGAGGTCGGCTACTCCCTGATCGCCTCACGCGCCGTGTTCGAGCACCGCGCCGTGATCCTCGCGACCGACACCGCCGACGCCACCGCCGGCCTCGCCGCACTGGCCGCCGACACCCCCGCCGACAACGTGACCACCGCCGTCGCGGGCCCCGTCGGCCGGCGGGTGTTCGTCTTCCCCGGCCAGGGCTCCCAATGGGCCGGCATGGCCGTCGAACTCCTCGACACCTCACCCGTCTTCGCCCAACGCCTCACCGAATGCGAACAGGCCCTCGCCCCGTTCGTCGACTGGTCCCTCCAAGACGTCCTGCGCGAAGCCCCCGGCGCCCCGACCTTCGACCGCGTCGACGTCGTCCAGCCCGCCCTCTTCGCCGTCATGGTCTCCCTCTCCGCCCTCTGGGCCTCCCTCGGCGTCATCCCGGACGCCGTCGTCGGCCACTCCCAGGGCGAGATCGCCGCCGCCTGCGTCGCCGGAGCCCTGTCACTGGACGACGCCGCCCGCGTCGTCACCCTGCGCAGCCAGGCCATCCGCGCCCTCTCCGGCACCGGCGGCATGATGTCCGTCTCCCTGCCCCAGGACGCACTCCTCCCCCGAATGGCGCCGTGGGGCGAACGCATCTCCCTCGCCGCCGTCAACGGACCCACCTCCATGGTCGTCGCCGGCGAACCCGAAGCCCTCCGCGAACTCCAGACCTCCTGCGAAACCGACGGCATCCGCGCCAAGCTCATCCCCGTCGACTACGCCTCCCACTCCGTCCAGGTCGAACGCATCCGCGAAGAACTGCTGGAGACACTGGCGCCGATCGCACCGCGCTCCACGACCGTGCCGTTCTACTCCACCGTCACCGGCGCGCCCATCGACACCGCCACCCTCAACGCCGAGTACTGGTACACCAACCTCCGCCAGACCGTCCAACTCGACACCGCGACAAAAGCCCTCGCCCGCGACGGATACGGCGTCTTCATCGAGGCCAGCCCCCACCCCGTCCTCACCATGGCCCTCCAGGAAACCCTCGACGCAGCCAACGCGGACAGCGTCGTCACCGGCACCCTGCGCCGCAACGAAGGCGGCCCCACCCGCTTCCTCACCTCCGCCGCCCACCTCTTCACCCACGGCACCACCATCGACTGGCAGACAACCCTCAACCCCGACACCCACCACCGCACCGACCTGCCCACCTACGCCTTCGACCGCCGCAGCTACTGGCTCGAAGACCGAGGCACCACCCCGGCAGCCACCGTCCTCGGGGCCGACCCTGCGGAGAGCGCGTTCTGGGACGCCGTCGAACGCGAGGACCTCGACTCCCTCCTCACCACCCTCGACCTCGACGCACCCGACACCCTCCTCCCCCTCCTCCCCTCCCTCGCCTCCTGGCGCCGCCGCAGCCGCGAACAGGCCGTCACCGACTCCTGGCGCTACCGCATCACCTGGAAGCCCCTGGCGGAGCCGACACCCGGCGCTCCCTCGGGAACCTGGCTGCTGATGACCCCGGCCGACCGCTCCGGAACGGCCCCGGTGGCCGAGGCCCTCACCCGGCAGGGCATGACCTTGCTGCCCCTGGAGATCGGCGCGGACGACGCCGACCGCGAGGCGCTCGCCGCCCGCATCCGGGAGGCGCTGGACGGCACGGCCCCGGCCGGGGTGCTCTCCCTGCTGGCCCTGACCGACGGCCCGCACCCGACCCACCCCGAGCTGCCGGCCGGCTTCGCCCACTCGCTGACGCTGATCCAGGCACTCGGCGACGCGGGCGTCGACGCCCCGCTCTGGCTCGCCACCCGCGGCGCCGTCACCACCGGCAGGCCGGAGTCCGTCGCGGACCCGCTCCAGTCGATGGTCTGGGGCCTGGGTCGGATCGCCGCACTGGAGTACCCGCAGCGCTGGGGCGGCATGATCGACCTCCCCGCGGCCCTCGACCCCGTCACCGCGGCACGCCTGGCCACGGCGCTGGCGGGCCGGCACGGCGCGGAGGCCGAGATCGCCGTCCGCACCTCCGCGGCCTTCGGCCGGCGGCTCGTCCGCGCCACGCCGGGAAGCGCGGAGCGCGGGACCTGGCAGCCCCAGGGCACCGCGCTGATCACCGGCGGCACCGGCGGCCTCGGCCGCCACGTCGCCCGCTGGCTGGCCGGCAACGGCGCCGAGCACCTCGTCCTCGTCAGCCGCAGCGGAGCGGCCGCCCCCGGCGCGCAGCAGCTGGAGGCCGAACTCACCGACCTCGGCGCCCGCGTCACCCTCGCCGCCTGCGACACCGCCGACCGCGACGCCCTGGCCGAACTGCTCGGCCTCCTCGACGCCGAGGGCTCCCCGGTGCGGTCGGTCTTCCACACCGCCGGCGTCCTGGACGACGGGGTCATCGACACCCTCACCGCGGAGCGGGCCCGCACCGTGCTGCGGCCCAAGGTGGACGCCGCGCTGAACCTGCACGAGCTGACCGCGAACCGGGACCTGACCGCCTTCGTCCTGTTCTCCTCCTTCGCGGGCACGCTGGGCGGCCCCGGCCAGGGCAGCTACGCGGCGGCCAACGCCTTCCTGGACGCGCTGGCCCAGCAGCGCGGCGCCGCCGGTCTGGCCGCGACCTCCGTCGCCTGGGGCCCCTGGGCCGGCGGCGGTCTGGTCGACGACGCCACCGAGGCCCGGCTGCGCAAGGGCGGCATGCCGGCGATGGAGCCGGCGTCGGCGATCGCCGCACTCCAGCAGGCCCTGGATCTGGGCGACCCGTTCGTGGCCGTGGCCGACATCGACTGGGAGCGGCTGACGGCGTCCTCGCCCGCCGGTCCCACCGCGCCCGCGCTCGCCGAACTGCCCGAGGTCCGCGGTGTGCCCGGCGCCGCCGGGTCCGGCGCTGCGGCCGGCGGGAGCGGCGGTGACTCCCCGCTGGCGCAGCAGCTGGCGGGTCTGTCCGACGGGGATGCGGTCCAGGCCCTGGTGGAGCTGGTCAGCGCCCAGGTGGCCGCCGTGCTCGGCTACACCGGTCCCGAGTCCGTCGAGGAGGGCCGGGCCTTCCGCGAGCTGGGCTTCGACTCGCTCACCGCCGTCGACCTGCGCAACCGGCTGTCGGCCGCGACGGGCATGCGGCTGCCGGTCACCCTGGTCTTCGACTACCCGTCGGTCACCGCGCTGGCCCGGCACCTGCACGCCGAGCTGGTCGACACCCGGCCGGCCGCCCCCGCGCCGACGGCCGGGACCGCGGCCGTGGCCGACGACCCGATCGCGATCGTCGCGATGAGCTGCCGGCTCCCCGGCGGTGTGACCACCCCCGAGGAGCTGTGGGAGCTGGTCGACCAGGGCCGCGACGCGGTCGCCGGTTTCCCCACCGGCCGGGGCTGGGACATCGAGGGCCGCTACGACCCGGACCCCGACAAGCCCGGCACCTTCTACGCGCGCGGCGGCGGATTCCTGTACGACGCCGACCACTTCGACCCGACGTTCTTCGGTATCTCCCCGCGCGAGGCGCTGGCGATCGACCCGCAGCAGCGACTGCTGCTGGAGACCACCTGGGAGGCCTTCGAGCGGGCCGGCATCGCGCCCGAGTCGATGAAGGGCACCGAGGCGGGCGTGTTCATCGGCGCCAGCTACAACGACTACGGGTCCCGCTTCCAGCAGGCGCCCGAGGAGTTCGAGGGCTACCTCGCGACGGGCAGCGCCAGCAGCGTCGCCTCCGGGCGGGTCTCCTACACCTTCGGCCTCCAGGGCCCCTCGCTGACCGTCGACACGGCCTGCTCCTCCTCGCTGCTCGCCCTGCACCTGGCCGCGCAGTCGCTGCGCCGGGGCGAGTGCTCGATGGCGCTGGCCGGCGGTGTGGTCGTGATGTCCACCATGGACAGCTTCATCGAGTTCAGCCGCCAGCGGGCGATGTCCCCCGACGGCCGCTGCCGGGCGTTCTCCGCCCAGGCGGACGGCGCCGGATGGTCCGAGGGCGTCGGCATGATCCTGCTGGAGCGGCTGTCCGACGCTCAGCGCAACGGGCACCCGGTGCTCGCGGTGCTCCGGGGCTCCGCCGTCAACCAGGACGGCGCCAGCAACGGCCTCACCGCCCCGAACGGCCCCGCGCAGCAGCGCGTCATCCAGACGGCACTCGCCTCCGCCGGACTCTCGCCTGCGGACGTGGACGCGGTCGAGGCGCACGGCACCGGCACCCCGCTCGGCGACCCGATCGAGGCCGGCGCCCTGCTCGCCACCTACGGCCAGGGACGGCCCGCCGACCGGCCGCTGTGGCTCGGGGCGCTCAAGTCCAACATCGGCCACACCCAGGCCGCCTCCGGCGTGGCCGGTGTGATCAAGACCGTGATGGCGATCCGGCAGGGTGTGCTGCCGCGCACGCTGCACGCCGACGAGCGGTCGGAGAAGATCGACTGGTCGGCGGGGGCGGTCGAGCTGCTGACGGAGGCGCGGCCGTGGCCGCAGACCGGTGCTCCGCGCCGGGCCGGTGTGTCGGCGTTCGGCGTCAGCGGCACCAACGTCCACCTGATCCTGGAGCAGGCGCCCGACGAGGCCGACGCGCCTACCGCGGCCCCCGGCGGTGGTGCCGTGGTGCCGTGGGTGCTGTCCGGCAAGTCGGCGGAGGCGCTGCGGGCCCAGGCCTGGCGGCTGCGCGAGCACGTGACGGCCTCGCCCGAGCTGTCCCCCGCCGACGTGGGCTACTCGCTGGCGACCGGCCGGACGGCGTTCGAGCACCGCGCCGTGGTGGTCGGGCGTGACGTCGAGGAGCTGCTGAGCGGCCTGGCGGCCCTGGCCGACGGCCCCGGCGACGGGACGCGAACCGTGTCCGGCCGGACGGCGTTCCTGTTCACCGGCCAGGGCGCACAACGGCTCGGCATGGGCCAGGAGTTGTACGAGGCGTTCCCGGTGTTCGCCGCCGCCTTCGACGAGGTCTGCGCCGCCGTCGACGAACACCTCGACCGTCCGCTGCGCGAGGTCCTCACCTCCGACGCCACCGCGCTGGAGGGCACCGGCTACGCACAGGCCGCGCTCTTCGCGATCGAGGTCGCACTGTTCCGACTCGTCGAATCCTGGGGCATACGCGCCGACTACCTCGTCGGCCACTCCGTCGGCGAACTCGCCGCCGCCCATGTCGCCGGTGTCTGGTCACTCCCCGACGCATGCGCCCTCGTGGCCGCCCGCGGACGCCTGATGCAGGCCCTGCCCGCCGACGGCGCCATGGTCTCCGTCATCGCCACCGAAGAAGACCTCCTCCCCCACCTGATCGGCCACGAGGACCGTGTCTCCATCGCCGCCCTCAACGGCCCCACCGCCACCGTCCTCTCCGGCCACGAGGACACCGTCCAGGCCATCGTCGAAGCCGGCGGCTGGAAATCCACCCGCCTGCGCGTCAGCCACGCCTTCCACTCGCCTCTGATGGAACCGATGCTGGAGGACTTCCGCCAGATCGCCCAGGGCCTGGAATACCACGAGCCCACAATTGCCCTGGTCTCCAACGTCACCGGCGACGTGGCCTCGCCCGAACTCGTCTGCTCACCCGACTACTGGGTCCGCCACGTCCGTGGATCGGTCCGCTTCCACGACGGCATGACCGCCCTCGCCGCACACGGCGTCACCCGGTTCGTCGAGATCGGCCCCAGCGCCGTCCTCACCGCCATGGCCCACTCCTGCGTCCAGGACGGCGAGTTCATCCCCCTCCTCCGCAAGAACCGCCCCGAGGACGAAACCGCAATCGCCGCGCTCGGCCGCCTGCACGCAACCGGCCTGACCGTCGACTGGGACACGATCTTCACCGGAGCCCACCGCGTCGACCTCCCCACCTACGCCTTCCAACGCGACCGCTACTGGCTCGACGCCCCCCACCCCACCACCGACCTCACCCACGCCGGCCTCCACACCACCGGACACCCCCTCCTCGGCGCAGCCCTCCCCCTCGCCGACACCGACCGCCTCATCCTCACCGGCCGCCTCTCCACCCAGACCCACCCCTGGCTCGCCGACCACGCCGTCTCCGGCACCACCCTCTTCCCCGGCACCGCCTTCCTCGAACTCGCCCTCCAAACCGCCCACCGCGTCAACTACGACCACATCCACGAACTCACCCTCGAAGCACCCCTCATCCTCCCCGAACACGGCGGCATCACCCTCCAGATCACCACCGAAGCACCCGACACCAACAACACCCGCACCATCACCATCCACTCCCGCCCCGAACACACCCACCCCGACCACCCCTGGACCCGCCACGCCAGCGGCGTCGTCGGAGTGGGCGCGCAGGAGGGTTCGTACGACCTCCAGGGCGTCTGGCCGCCGGAGGGTGCCACGCCGATCGAGGTCGGCGACCTCTACGAGCGCTTCGCCGAGGGCGGCTTCGGCTACGGCCCCGCCT
This sequence comes from Kitasatospora sp. NPDC057692, assembly GCF_042799475.1. Lineage (NCBI taxonomy): Bacteria > Bacillati > Actinomycetota > Actinomycetes > Kitasatosporales > Streptomycetaceae > Kitasatospora > Kitasatospora sp. NPDC057692. Next base: position 10,522 of record NZ_JBHVIV010000126.1, read on the forward strand.
TCCAGGGCATCAGGGCGGCCTGGCTGGTCGGCGACACCGTCCACGCCGAGGTGCGGCTGCCCGACGAGCAGCAGTCCACGGCCGGTGCCTACGGCCTGCACCCGGCCCTGCTCGACGCCGCCCTGCACAGCATCGCCCTGAGCCCGGCACTCCAACTCGGCGGCGGGAAGCTGCCGTTCTCCTGGGCGGGTGTCACCCTGCACGGTTCGGGCGCCGGGGAGGTGCGGGTGCGGCTGACGCCGGTCGGCCCCGACACGGTGTCGCTGACCCTGTCGGACCCGATCGGCCGGCCGGTGGCGACGGTCGACTCGCTCGCCTTGCGGGCGCGGCCCGAGCGGCTGGGCGCTCCCGCCGCGGGCGACTCCCTGTACGTCCTCGACTGGCCCGAGCTCGGAGCGAGCACCGACGCCCAGCCGTCCACCACCACGGGCTGGGCCCTGGTCGGTGGCGACGACTTCGGTGTGGCGGCGGCGCAGGGGCTGCCGGCCTACCCGGACCTGGACGCCCTGGCCGCCGCCACGGACCCGGCGGCCGCGCCCGAGTTCGTCCTCGTGTCCTGCGCGCCGCGGCCCGCCGACGCCGAGGGGCTCGCCGCCTCGGTGCGGGCGGCCCTCGACCGGGCGCTGGAACTGGTCCAGGGGTGGCTCGCGGACGAGCGGTTCGCCGCGTCGCGGATGGTCTTCCTCACCCGCGGCGCCGTTGCCGCCACGCCCGCCGAGCAGGTGACCGACCTGTCGCACGCGGCGGTCTGGGGACTGGTCCGCTCCGCGCAGTCGGAGAACCCGGACCGGTTCGTCCTGATCGACACCGATGCCGACACCGACGCCGCGAACACCGACGCCACAGACCTCGGCGCCGCGGACCTCGGCGCACGCCTGCGCGAACTCGTCACCGAAGAGCCCCAGTTGGCCCTGCGCAACGGCTCCGTCCGGGCCGCCAGGCTGGCCCGCGTCCCCGCGCCGTCCGCGTCCGGCCCCGCCGAGCAGCCGGCCCCCGACTGGGGCACCGGCACGGTGCTGGTCACCGGCGCCACCGGCGTCATCGGCGGCGTGATGGCACGACACCTGGTCGCCGAGTGCGGCGTGCGCCACCTGCTGCTGACCAGCCGCCGCGGCGGCGATGCCGACGGCGCGAAGGAGCTGTGCGCCGAGCTGACGGCGCTCGGCGCCGACGTCACCCTCGCCGCCTGCGACGTCGCGGACCGCGCGGACCTGGCCCGGCTGCTGGCCGGCGTCAACGGCGCGCACCCGCTCACCGCGGTCGTGCACACCGCCGGCGTGCTGGACGACGGCGTCGTGAGCGGGCTCACCCCCGAGCGGGTCGACCGGGTGCTGCGCCCCAAGGTGGACGCGGCGGTCAACCTGCACGAGCTGACCCGCGACCTCGGGCTCTCCGCCCTGGTGCTGTTCTCCTCCATCGCCGGCACCTTCGGCGGCATGGGCCAGGGCAACTACGCGGCGGCGAACGCGTTCCTCGACGCCTACGCCACCCACTGCCGCGCCCAGGGCTTCCCCGTGCAGTCGCTGGCGTGGGGCCTGTGGGAGCAGCGCAGCGAGATGACCGGGAAGCTGGCCGACGCGGACCTCTCGCGGCTGGCCCGCGGCGGCATCGTCGCGTTCTCCTCCGCCGAGGGCGCCGCGCTGTTCGACGCGGCGCGGGCGCTGGACGCGCCGGTGCTGCTGCCGATGCGGCTGGACGTCGCGGCGCAGGCCGGCGGTCCCGGCCCGGTGCCGCCGCTGCTGCGCAGCCTGGTCCGCACCCCCGTCCGGCCGGCGGCCCGCCGCGGCTCGGGCGGCGGCACGGCCGGCGAGGACGCCGACGGGCTGATGGGCCGGCTCGCGGGGATGTCCGAGGCGCAGCGCGGCCGGGTGCTGCTGGACCTGGTGCGCAGCCAGGCGGCGGCCGTCCTCGGGTTCAAGGACCCGAACGCGATCGACGTCGACCGCGGGCTGCTGGAGATCGGCTTCGACTCGCTCACCGCCGTCGAACTGCGCAACCAGCTGGGCCGGGTGACCGGGCTGCGGCTGGCCGCCACCCTGCTGTTCGACTACCCGACGACGAGCGCGATCGCGGCGCACCTGGCGGAGTCGGTCACTCCGGCCGAGCCGTCGGCCGCCCCGCTGGTCTTCCCCGAACTCGACCGGCTGGAGCAGGACCTGCCGCGGGTGGCCGCGGACGAGGCCTCCCGGACCAGGCTCGCGTCCCGCCTGCAGGACCTCCTGTCGAAGCTGGGCCACGCCCAGGACCCGGTGGACGACCTCGCGGAGGCCGGACTCGATTCGGCGTCCGACGACGAGATCTTCGACTTCATCGAAAACGAACTCGGACTTTCCTGAAGAAAGCGGCGGTTGAACGGTGAGCACCGTGAGCGAAGAGAAGCTTCGCGACTTCCTCAAGCGCGTGACGACGGACCTGCACCGCACGCGCCAGCGTCTGCAGAAGATCGAGGAGCGGGACCAGGAGCCCATCGCGATCGTCGGCATGAGCTGCCGCTACGCCGGGGGCGTGCGCACCCCGGAGGACATGTGGCGGCTGGTGGCCGAGGGGCGTGACGCGGTCGGTCCGCTGCCCGGGGACCGGGCCTGGGACGTCGAGGCGATGTACGACCCCGACCCGGACGCCCAGGGCAAGAGCTACGTGGAGGAGGGGGCGTTCCTCGCCGACGCGTACGACTTCGACCCCGCCTTCTTCGGCATCTCCCCGCGCGAGGCGCTGGCCATGGACCCCCAGCAGCGGCTGCTGCTGGAGACCGCCTGGGAGACCTTCGAGCGGGCGGGCATCGACCCGACGACGCTCAAGGGCAGCCGGACCGGTGTGTACGCGGGCGTGATGTACCAGGACTACGGCTCCCGGCTGACCACGGTGCCCGAGGACGTCGAGGGCTACCTCGGCGCCGGCGGGTCGGGCAGCGTCGCCTCGGGCCGGATCTCCTACACCTTCGGCCTGGAGGGGCCCGCCGTCTCGGTGGACACGGCGTGCTCGTCCTCGCTGGTGGCGCTGCACCTGGCCGCGCAGGCGCTGCGCCGCGGCGACTGCTCGCTGGCCCTGGTCGGCGGCTCGATGGTGATGTCGACCCCGGTCGCGTTCATCGAGTACGCCCGGCAGCGGGCGCTGTCCTCCGACGGCCGCTGCAAGGCGTTCTCGGCGCAGGCGGACGGCACCGGCTGGGGCGAGGGCGTCGGCATGCTCCTCGTGGAGCGGCTGTCCGACGCCCGGCGCAACGGGCACCCGGTGCTCGCGGTGGTCCGCGGCTCGGCCGTCAACCAGGACGGCGCCAGCAGCGGGCTGACGGCGCCGAACGGGCCCTCGCAGCAGCGGGTGATCCGCGCCGCGCTGGCCGACGCCCGGCTGTCCGCCGCCGAGGTGGACGCGGTGGAGGCGCACGGCACCGGCACCCGGCTCGGCGACCCGATCGAGGCGGGCGCGCTGCTGGCCACGTACGGCGTGGAGCGCCCCGAGGGCCGGCCGCTCTGGCTGGGCTCGCTGAAGTCCAACATCGCGCACACCCAGGCCGCGGCCGGGGTCGGCGGGGTCATCAAGATGGTGCTGGCGCTCCAGCACGGGATCCTGCCGAAGACCCTGCACGCCGAGGACCGCAGCCCGATGGTCGACTGGGAGTCCGGCGGCGTCGAGCTGCTGACGGAGTCCCGGGAGTGGCCGAGCACCGGTGCCCCGCGCCGGGCCGCCGTCTCGGGCTTCGGCTTCAGCGGCACCAACGCCCATGTGATCCTGGAGCAGGCACCGGAGCCGTCGGCGGACGAGGACGGCGCCGCCGACCCGGCCCCGGCCGAGGCCCCCTCGGTGCTGCCCTTCCTGGTCTCCGGCAGGACGGCGGAGGCGCTGCGCGCCCAGGCCGGGCGGCTGCTCGACCACGTGACCGCCCGCCCCGACCTGGCCGCCGCCGACCTGGGCTACTCGCTGGCCCTGGAGCGCGCCTCGCTGGAGCACCGCGCCGCGATCACCGCCCCGGACCGGGACGGGTTCCTGACCGCCCTGCGGGCGCTCGCGGCCGGCGAGCCGGCGGCCCAGCTCGTCCAGGGCCTGGCGGACGGCCGCCGCAAGACGGTGTTCGTCTTCCCGGGCCAGGGCTCGCAGTGGGCCGGCATGGCCCGGCCGCTGCTGGCCGCCTCGCCGGTCTTCGCCGAGCAGCTGCGCACATGTGACGCGGCGCTGTCCCCGTACCTGGACTGGTCGGTGGTCGACGTCCTCGGCGGCGCGGAGGGTGCGCCGTCGGCCGACCGGGTCGACGTCCTCCAGCCGGTGCTGTTCTCGGTGATGGTCGCGCTGGCCGCGCTGTGGCGCTCGCACGGCGTCGAGCCCGCCGCGGTCGTCGGCCACTCCCAGGGCGAGGTGGCCGCCGCGTACGTGGCGGGCGCCCTGTCCCTGGAGGACGCCGCCCGGGTGGTGGCGCTGCGCAGCAGGGCGATGCTGACGATCGACGGCAAGGGCGGCATGCTCTCGGTGCTGGCCTCCGCCGAGCGGATCGCGCCCCGGCTGGAGCCCCTGGCCGGCCGGCTCTCCCTCGCGGCGGCCAACGGCCCCGCCTCCGTGACGGTCGCCGGCGACCCCGACGCGCTGGACGAGCTGCTGGCCGGGCTCACCGAGGACGGCGTCAAGGCCCGCCGGATCCCCGGGGTGCGGATGGCGAGCCACTCGCCTCAGGTGGACGTGCTGCGCGAGCGGCTGCTCGCCGACCTTGCGCCCGTCGAGCCGCGCGCCGCGCAGATCCCCTTCTACTCCTCGGTGACCGGCGCCCTCCAGGACACCGGCGGGCTCGACGCCGACTACTGGTACCGGAACATGCGCCGGCCGGTGGAGTTCGAGCGCGCGGTCCGCGCGCTGCTCGCCGACGGCCACACCGCCTTCATCGAGGCCAGCCCCCACACCGTCCTCGCGATGGCGATGCAGGAGACCTTCGAGGACGCCGGCTCGGGCGCCGTCGCCGTGGGCACGCTGCGGCGCGACGAGGGCGGCTACGACCGCTTCCTCACCTCGCTCGGCGAACTGCACGTCGCCGGCGGCTCGGTGGACTGGTCGGCGGTGTTCGCCGGCACCGGGGCGCGCGGCGTCCCGCTGCCCACCTACGCGTTCCAGCGGCAGCGCTACTGGCTGGAGTCCCCGGTGGCCGCCGGGGACGTCGCGTCGGCCGGCCTCGGCGCCGCCGACCACCCGCTGCTCGGTGCCGCCGTGCACCTGGCGGACTCCGACCGGCTGCTGCTGACCGGCCGGCTGTCCCTGGAGACCTCCCCCTGGCTCGCCGACCACGCCCTCACCGGCAGCGTCCTGCTGCCCGGCACGGCGTTCCTGGAGCTCGCGGTGCAGGCCGCCGACCGGGTCGGCTGCGGGCAGGTCGAGGAGCTGACCCTCCAGGCTCCGCTGCTGCTGCCCGCGACCGGCGGCGTGGCCGTGCAGGTCACCGTCAGCGAGCCGGACCCCGCCGGACGCCGCACGGTGGGCGTCTACTCGCGCGCGGAGCACGCGGCGGAGGACGCCTGGATCGCCCACGCCTCCGGCACGGTCGTGCCCGCCGGCGCCGCCGCCTCCTTCGACCTCTCCGCGTGGCCGCCCGCCGGCGCCGAGCCCCTGGCCGTCCAGGACCTCTACGAGAAGTACGCCGAGAACGGGTTCGGCTACGGCCCCGCCTTCCGCGGCCTGCGCGCCGCCTGGCGGCTCGGTGACGACGTCTTCGCCGAGGTCCGCCTGCCGGAGGACCACCGGGAGGGCGCCCGCGCCTTCGGGCTCCACCCCGCGCTGCTCGACGCGGCGCTGCACGGCATCGCGCTCGGGCCGCTGTTCGCGTCCGAGGAGGCCGGCGGCAACGGGCGGCTGCCGTTCTCGTGGACGGGCGTCACTCTGCACGCCTCCGGCGCCGGCGAGGTACGGGTGCGGCTGTCCCCCGCCGGCCCCGACGCCGTCGCCCTCCGGGTCGCCGACACCGCCGGCCGGCCGGTCGCGTCGGTCGACGCGCTGCTGCTGCGCGAGATGCGCCCCGAACAGCTCTCCGGCACGGGGGCCGCGCTCACGGACGCCCTGTTCCGGGTCGACTGGACGCCGCTGACGCTCGCCGACCCCGGACCCGCCGCCCCCTGGGGCGTGTGGGGCGCGGACCGGCTGGGCCTCGGTGCCCTGCCGGGACTGGCGCCGCTGGACCCGGCCGCCCTCGACGCCGCCGACGGCCCGGTCCCGGAGGTCGTCCTCGTCCCGTGCGCCCCCGGACCGGACACCGACCCGGCCGGCGCGACCGACACGGCAGGGTCCGCCCGGGCCGCCGCCGAACGGGCCCTGGAGCTGGTGCAGACCTGGCTGCGCGAGGAGCGCCTCGCGGACTCCCGGCTGGTGTTCGTCACCCGCGGCGCCGCCGCGCTGCCGGGCGAGGACGTGACCGACCCGGCGCACGCCACGGTGTGGGGCCTGGTCCGCTCCGCCCAGACCGAGAACCCCGGCCGCTTCGTCCTGGTGGACGTCGACGGGCACCCGGACTCGGTACGGGCCCTGCGCGCCGCCCTGGCCGGCGGCGAGCCCCAACTGGCCGTCCGCGAGGGCGCCGTCCGGGCGGCCAGGCTGGCCCGGGTCGCCGTCCCCGACGCCGGGTCCGCCCTCGGCTGGGACGCCGACGGCACCGTGCTGATCAGCGGCACGGGCACCCTCGGCGGGCTGCTCGCCCGCCACCTGGTCACCCGGCACGGCATCCGCCACCTGCTGCTGACCAGCCGCCGCGGCCCCGACGCCGAGGGCGCGGAACAGCTTCGGTCCGACCTGGCCGCCGCCGGCGCCTCGGTGACGGTCGCCGCCTGCGACGCCGCCGACCGCGACGCCCTGGCCGCCCTGCTGGCCGGGATCGACCCGGCCCACCCGCTCACCGCGGTCGTGCACACCGCGGGTGTGCTGGACGACGGCGTGGTGAGCGGACTCACCGCCGATCAGCTACGCCGGGTGCTGCGCCCCAAGGTCGACGCGGCCGTCAACCTACACGAGCTGACCGCGGAGCTGGACCTGTCCGGCTTCGTGCTCTACTCCTCCGCGGCGGGCGTCCTCGGCGGCCCCGGCCAGGCCAACTACGCCGCCGCCAACGCGTTCCTCGACGCCCTGGCCCGCCGCCGCCGGGCCGCCGGTCTGGCCGGCCGGTCACTGGCCTGGGGCCTGTGGGCCGACCGCAGCGGCATGACCGGCCGCCTCGACGCCGAGGACGCCGCGCGCTCCGCCCGCTCGGGCGTGGCCCCGCTCACCGCCGACCAGGGCATGGCGCTGTTCGACGCCGCCGCGGCCCTGGACGAGCCGCTGCTGGTGCCGATGCGGCTGGACACCGCCGCCCTGCGGGCGAGCGCCGCCACCGGCTCCGTCCCGGCCATGCTCCAGGGCCTGGTCCGGACCCCGGCCCGCCGCGTGGTGGAGGCCGGGACGCCGGAGGACGGGACCGACTCGCTCGCGCAGCGCCTCGCGGGGCAAAGCCAGGGCGAGCAGCAGCGCTTCCTGCTGGAGCTGGTGCGCTCGCTGGTCGCGGCCGTGCTGGGGCACACCTCGGCCGACGCGATCACCGCGGACCGGGCCTTCCGCGAGCTCGGCTTCGACTCGCTGACCTCGGTGCAGCTGCGCAACCGGCTGAACACGGCCACCGGGCTGCGGCTGCCGACCACGCTGGTCTTCGACTACCCGAACCCCGCCGCGCTCGCCGAGTACCTGCGGACCGAGGCGCTGGGCGACCGGCTGCGCACGGCCGTCGCGACCGCCGGCCCGTCGGGCGCGGCACCGGCCGGCGACGGCTCCGAGGACGCGATCGCCATCGTCGGCATGAGCTGCCGCTTCCCGGGCGGGGTGCGCAGCCCCGAGGACCTGTGGCGGCTGGTGGCCCAGGGCACGGACGCGATGGCCGCGATGCCGGCGGACCGCGGCTGGGACGTCGAGGACCTGTACGACCCGACGGGCAGCCTGCCCGGCAAGTCCTACGCGAACGAGGGCGCGTTCCTCTACGACGCCTATGACTTCGACCCCGCCTTCTTCGGCATCTCGCCGCGTGAGGCGCTGGCGATGGACCCGGTGCAGCGGCTGCTGCTGGAGACCTCCTGGGAGGCCTTCGAGCGGGCCGGCATCGCGCCGGGCTCGCTGAAGGGCAGCCGGACCGGCGTGTTCGCGGGCCTGATGTACCAGGACTACAGCCTGCGGCTGCCGCAGGTGCCGGAGGACCTGGAGGCGTACATCGGCAGCGGCAGCTCCGGCAGCGTCGCCTCCGGCCGGATCTCCTACCTCTTCGGTCTGGAGGGTCCGGCGGTGACGGTCGACACCGCCTGCTCGTCCTCGCTGGTGGCGCTCCACCTGGCCGCGGAGTCACTGCGGCGGGGCGAGTGCTCGATGGCCCTGGCCGGCGGCGCCACCGTGATGTCCACCCCCAACCTCTTCATCGACTTCAGCCGCCAGGGCGGCCAGGCCCCCGACGGCCGCTGCAAGGCGTTCTCCGCGACCGCCGACGGCACCGGCTGGGGCGAGGGCGCCGGCATGCTGCTCCTGGAGCGGCTGTCCGACGCCCGGCGCAACGGCCACCGGGTGCTGGCGGTCGTCCGGGGCACCGCGATCAACCAGGACGGCGCGAGCAACGGCATGAGCGCCCCGAACGGCCCCTCGCAGCAGCGGGTCATCCGGGCCGCGCTGGCCTCGGCCGGCCTGGGCACGGCGGACGTGGACGCGGTGGAGGCGCACGGTACCGGGACGACGCTGGGCGACCCGATCGAGGCCGGCGCGCTGCTGGCCACCTACGGCCAGGGACGGCCGGAGGA
>NZ_JBHVIV010000127.1:0-19152 GCF_042799475.1 Kitasatospora sp. NPDC057692
AGAGCTACCTCGCCGGCCTCCACCTTCGTGGCGCGATGATCTGGATCAAGGACCTCACCAGAGCCGCTTGATCACGACCAAATACGCGCCCTAGCAAGCCGCTGCCTTACCCTCGGCCAACTCTCCAGGCGCTGCGCTGCCGGACGAGGATTCGAACCTCGAACTTCCTGATTCAGAGTCAGGCGTGCTGCCAGTTGCACCATCCGGTACTGCGGGGCGGCAACGACAAAGGCCGCCCTGGTGGAGAGTCCCCCGGGGCGGCCAGGCATGTCGGGTGCCGGTCTACCGTGCGGAGGGATACCCCTGGCTCTGCTGAGAGCTCGAAGAACGCTGATACGACTGGCTGCTGCTCATGACGTGCGTTCCTCTCCGTGGCGGTGGTGCCGGGCTGATGCGCCTACTCTGCGGCAGGGCTGGCAGCCTGGACAACCGGTTTTCTCCTGGCGACGGCGGTGGCACCGGGTGGGGAGTCGTCATGCCGAAGGCTCTGCCCACCGGCCGATCCCGCCGAACCCGGCGCCACCCGATCGGACCAGCCCGGGCCTACACCCGGCCGGTGCTGCCGTTATGGGCACCGGCCGGGTGTTGGGGTTCAGCCAGTGAGCCTCATTGAGGAGCCCCCTACTCAGCGTCCAGACGCACGCCGTGGAAGGCGCCGGCGATGATGCTATCCAGGCCCTTGCCGTCGCCGACGACCTCGGCCACTACCTTCCCGAGTTCCCCGGGGGCGGCCAGCAAGGTGTCGAGGATCCGGTCACGAACCTTCTCGGACTTCAGGAAGTTCTCCAGGCTGTTCTCCAGGGCCCGCGACCTCAGCACCTCATCGGACTTCGCTGCCTGGATGACAAGCGCCATCAGTCCGGCGACGGCAGACTCCGACAGGTCATCGAACAGGGTGTTGAGGGTGTCGATGACCTGCAGTAGCGGGACCATCTCAGGGTCCTTCACCTTCGCCGTGCCCAGCGCGCTCGGCCCGGTCAGCTTGTCGCCCTTCTCGGTGACTGAGACGTTCGTGACGCCCTTGTCCTTCTGTTCGATGGCGACCAGCCGGGCGCTTGAGATATCGATCTCGTCGTGCCTCCGCTCAGCCTTGATCCACTGAGCCAGTTCACGGCAGAACGCGCACAGGTCTTCCAGTGGGGAGCCGGAGTAGTCGTACACCTGGGACAGAAAATCGAAAAGGCGCACGAATGAGGAGACGTTCTTCCTGAACTGCTCCAGCCGCTCCACGGCCTGAGTGTCCTCGTCGACCTGGGCTTGGTCCCATGCCTGGGCGAACCGGTCCTGTGTCCGGCTCATCGCTGCGGTGATCGCGTTGCGGTCACCGTCCCGGGCGCCTTCGACGAACTGCGTCACGTCCTGGTTGTCGAAGATACCGAAGGTACGCAGCCCCATGGCCAGCACATGCAGTTGGTTGGGGTTGGTCTCGGTCTCGATCTCGGCTTCCTCGTAGTACTCCGCGAAGGCCGCCTGGATGTCCTTGGGCTCGTTGATGAAGTCCAGGATGAACACCCGGTCCTTGACCAGGTTTCCCGTCCGGAAGGTGCGGTTCAGACGCGACAGGGTCTGCACAGCCTGGATGCCGTCCAGGCGCTTGTCGACGTACATGGCGCACAGTAACGGCTGATCGAACCCGGTCTGGAACTTGTCCGCGGCTATCATGACGCGGTAGTTCGGCTCGGCAAACGCCTCGGCCAGGTCCGATCCGGCACCCGGGTTCATCTTGGCCTCGGAGACCTCCTCATGGATGCCGGATTCCGGATCGTCGAGAGTGCCGGAAAATGCGACCAAGGTACCCAGGTCGTACCCCCTGGCCTTGATGTACTTGTCGATCGCCAGCTTGTACCGCAGTGCGTGCTTGCGCTCCGAAGTCACGATCATGGCCTTTGCATGGCCGTCCAGCAGGCCGGCCACATTGGCACGGAAGTGCTCGACGACGATCTCAACCTTCTGGGCAATGTTCGTCGGGTGCAGGCGCACGAACCGCTTCAGTGCTTTGGCCGCCGCGGTCTTCTCGACCAGGTTGTCCTCGTCGTCGGCTGAGACGTTGACACCGTTCTTCTTGATCGCCTCGGCGATCTGGTAAACGGTCCCGTAGTTTTGGTAGCGAGGCAGGACGTCCAGGATGAACCCCTCCTGGATGGCCTGCTTCATCGAGTACACATCGAACGCGGACGGCTTGGCGTTGGGCGTCTTTCGGCGCCCGAACAGCTCGATCGTCTTGGGCTTCGGGGTGGCGGTAAACGCGAAGAATGACACGTTCGGAGTTGGGGCCTCAGCAAGCGCATTGAGTGTGTCCTCGGCGTCAACCTCCGCGCCCTCGTCGATTTCTTGACCGCCGGCGCGCAGTACCTGACGCACCTTCTTGGCGGTGGCACCAGCCTGCGAGGAGTGCGCCTCGTCGGCGATGACCGCGAACCGGTGCCCGGCCAGCGAGTCGTTCTGTGCCAGGAGCTTGAGCACGGCTGGAAAGGTCTGGATAGTCACCACCACGATGCGGCGACGGTCCTGCAGGGCCTTGAGCAACGCACGGGACTTGGACCCCTCGTCAGTGCGGGCCCTCTTGTCGACGTTGTAGACGTAGTCCGGCTTGCCCTCGATCTGCAGGACCGCGCGTTGCATCTGGTCATCGAGCACAGTGCGGTCGGTGATCACCACGACGGTGTCGAAGATCTTGCGACCGGTGTCGTCGTGCAGGTTCGACAAGCGGTGTGCAGTCCATCCGATCGTGTTCGTCTTGCCCGACCCTGCTGAGTGCTGGATCAGGAACCGTCCTCCCGCGCTTTCAGCCTTGACCTGTTCGACCATCCGCGAGACGGCCTGCCACTGGTGGAAGCGCGGGAATATCACCTTGGTCGAAGTCTTGCGCTCGCGCGTGATCGCGTTGGTGCTTGTCTTGACGTCCGCGAATAGCATGGACCCGAAGATGTCCAGCCACGTGTCGCGAGCCATCACCTGTTCCCACAGGTACGCGGTGGCCGGCCCATGCTCGTTGACCGGGTTGCCTGCGCCGCCGTTGTTGCCCTTGTTGAACGGCAGGAAGTAGGTGTTCTCGCCGTCCAGATGGGTGGTCATGCGGACCTCGGACTCAGTGACCACGAAGTGCACAAGTGCCCCGGTGCCGAACGCCAGCAGCGGCTCTCCTTTGGGGTTCCGGTCCTGAGCGTACTGCTTGACCGCAGCGTCGATGGACTGCTTGAAGTTGGTCTTCAGCTCGAATGTGGCCACCGGGATGCCGTTGATGAACGCGACCAGATCGATGCTGTCGTGAGGCCTTTTCTGCGAGTAGTGCACCTGCCGCATGATCCGCAGGCGCACCTTGTCGTAAGCAGCCTTGCGGGTGACGTTCGTCGGGTCCGCCGGGCGCCACTGGACCATCTTCAGCTCGTCCCGCAGCCCCACGGGGACGTTCGAGCGAAGCAACTGCAGGGTTCCGCCAGGACCACCGCCCCTGTTATCCAGCGGGGTTGAGCGCAACTGCACGATCAGGTCCAGCAGAGCCTCCTTCGCCGAGGCCGCCCGCAGGCCAGAACCGATGCTGCGCTCCCAGGCCTTCGGGTCCAGGTCCTTAAGCCACCCGAACACGTCATCCGGGAACAGGGCACGCTCAGCGTCGTATCCGTTCCCGTTCGGGGAGTACAGCCATCCCTGGGAGGCAAGGTACTCACAGATGCGCTGCTCGAACTCCGACTCGTAGGTCAGGTCCACGACGGATCAGGCCTCCTCAGGGAAGTTGATCTGGCCGGTCACGGCAGCAGTGATGAGCGCGATCCGGCGCTCCCTGGCGAGCTCGATGTGCCGTTGCGTCTTCGCGATCAACGTATCGATCTTCGCCGTCTCTCGGTTGAGGTAGTCCACGATGCGGCGCTGCTCCTCGAGAGGGGGCATCACAAGAACATGGCGCTTCAAAGCGTCAACCGTCAGCCCACCCTTAGTGGCCCCATTCGCGTCGCTAGCATGGCGAAGGTCGCGGTAGGCCGACTTCAGCGACCACAGCAAATACTCAGGGTCCCAACGGGCGCGGTCCGCATGAATGCAAGCGAGGTGCTGATTAATTGTGGCCCTAATTTTGAGGATGGTTGCCATTCCTCGGGTTTTTCCTTGACCTGTGAGGGCTACCAGGATGTCATTCGGCTCGGCAATGGGAAGATGGCACTCCACCATCGCCTCGCCAGTCACGAACTGATCGGCAGAAACAACTGATCGAAGGTTTACAACCGAGGAGTTCAGCCAGGGGAAATGTCCATTGAGCCAGTATTTTTCTTCCTCGCGCCGCGGAGTTGAACCGTTACTGATAATCGACCGACGTCCGAGCTTGTCTGCTTTCCACTCGCTCTGGCCAGGAACAGGAACGGCGCTCCGAACTACCGCCTCGCGCCGCTCCTCTAGGAGACCGACGAACCGCTCCTGCGCAGCGATTAGCGTGTCGATCTTCGCTAGTTCTCGATCCAAATGAGCTGCGATGCGCTGCTGCTCCTCAAGCGGAGGCACGGGAATTCGGAGTCCCCGGATGTCGTCAAGGGCGAGCTGGACCTTCGTCCCGCCGACAGCTCCTTGCAGAAGTTGGTCCTGGCCTTCGGTTCCGAGCATGAAGTACCCGACGAACCGCGGATCCAGCCGCGCAAGGTCCAGCCGGCATAGAGCCACGTGCTGGCTCACATAGGCGTCAACCCATCCTGACTCCACGACAGCCACAGACCCGATGTAGGCGGTGATGGAGAATAGAAGATCCCCCTCGCGAAGCCGGGTCCGCTGTCCCTCGCGCACGTGAGAAGGCAAGTCCACACGCTGAATTTCACCGCCCAGCTGAAGCGACAGACGGGGCAGGTTTCCGATGCGGACGAATACATCACCTTGGTCGGCGTAATAGTCGCCCCACCCTCGCGAGCCGCTGGTCAGGAACTTAACGAATCTCCTTAGTTGGACTCGATGATTGGAAATCTTGAACGCGGTATCAGTCTCGGGTGTAAGGGTAATTCTTTTAGTCGCAGAAAGCGCATTGCGCGCCTCTTTTCCCACCTGCTCGCTGCGCCCATCGAAGAGATTCCCGGTCACGCCTCAACCGCCTGCAGCAAAGAAAGGATCTCCTGTAGGGAGTGGTTGAGATCCTCGTCGATTTCGGCGAGAGTCCGCGGGGGAACGTACTTGTAGAAATGGCGAGTGAAGGGGATTTCATAACCAATGCTGGTCTTGGTGTAATCAATCCAAGCGTCGTCAATATGTGGTTTGACCTCGGCATTGAAGTATGCATCAATAGTGGTGCGCGCAGCAGCGTGACTCTTGGCGTGGCCGTCCCAGCCGAAGGGGACAATCTCGGCTTCGCGCAGCGGAATGTCAGGCTCTGGCTCGCCCTTGTTCTTTCCGGACTGGACGCGGCAGATGTCAGCGTTCTCGTCGCGTTCTCCGAGCGTCTGCCACAGAGCCTTACGCTGCGCGGCGGTCAGGCTGATGCCGCAGGAACCGAGGTGCTTGCCCAGGTCACTGAGGAAGTCCTCGCGATTAAGGTAGTGGCCCCCGTTGAAGGAGTTCAGCGCGTCGATGAGGCCGCTGATGTTGCCGAGGGTCTTGTGCTCGGCGACGAGGGCGACACGCTCGGGTGCGGTCTCGAAATTCAGGCGCAGGGGCCGCTCGACGGTGATCTGCCAGTAGGCGAAGTCAAGGTTGTCGAAGATCTTGGAGGTGTCCGAGGACTTCATGTCCGCGTACTGCTGCAACACGCGCTCCCGGGCGGCCTCGTCGATCTCAACACGCTTGGATCCCAGGGACTTACGCATCTTGGCACCCAAGGAGGTGGCGTCGATGAGCTGCACCTTGCCCTTGCGCTCGCGGCGCTTGTTGTTGTCGAAGATCCACAGGTACGTGGGAATGCCGGTGTTGTAGAACATGTCGTTCGGAAGCGCGACGATGGCCTCGATTAGGTCGTTCTCCAGCAGCCATCCCCGGATGTTGCTGGAGCCGCTCCCGGCGCCGCCGGAGAACAGTGGTGAGCCGTTCAGGACGATGCCGGCGCGAGCGCCGCCGTCCTGGCTGTCAGCGGGGTTCATCTTGGCGATGGCGTGTTGGACGAACAGAAGGGCACCATCGGAGGTCGGGGGCAGGCCAGCCCCGAAGCGACCGCTGAAGCCCTTCTTGTGCTCCTTCTCCACCTCCTCGGCGACGTTCTTCCAGTCAACGCCATAGGGCGGGTTGGAGAGGATGTAGTTGAACCTGTCGTCCGGGAACTGGTCGTTGGTTAGGGTGTTGCCCAGTGCAATGTTCTGGGGGTTCTGGCCCTTGGCGAGCATGTCGGAGCGGCACATTGCGTAGGACTCGGAGCGCAACTCCTGCCCGTACAGGAGGAGCTCGGCGTCCAGGTTCATGCGGTGCAGGTGCTCCTCTGCCACGCTCAGCATGCCGCCGGTGCCGACAGTGGGGTCGTAGATGCTACGGATGGCGTCGCCGGACAACGCGTTGTCGTCCTCGGCGAACAGCAAGTCGACAAGCAGGTTGATCGCGTCGCGTGGGGTGTAGTGGTCGCCGGACTCAGCGTTGGACGACTCGAAGTCCATGTAGATGAGGTGCTCGAACAGCTCGCCCATCTTGGAGTTCGGCACGGCCTCAGGGGACAGGTCGAGGTCGCGGAACTGGCGGACGATCGTGGCGAGGATGCCACCCTTCCTCATCCGTTCGATGTGCTGAGGCAAGTGGAAGTTCGCAAAGACATCGATGTCCTGACTGAACCCGCGCACGTACTCCAGCAGGTTGTCGGCCATGTCGTCGCCGGAGTCGTACACCGAGGCCAGAGTGTGCTTCGTCGTGTTGTAGAACTTCACACCGCCGGTGAAGGACTTGATCATCTTGACGCGCAGCGTCTCGTTCGACTGCTGGGCGATGATCGCGGCAACCTGGGCGCGGTGGGGTGCCATAACACACTCCAGGCGGCGCAGGATCGTCATGGGCAGGATGACGTCACCTGCCTTGTTACGGGCATAGACACCACGCAGGGTGTCAGCGATGGCCCAGACGTCCTTCTTCAGGTCGACCACTTGGCTTGTCCTTCCTAGCACGGATGCAGGGGCACCCGCGGAGAGGTTGCCCAGTGATGGTGCTGGTCCACAGGCGAAGCCTAGATTGTGCCACTGACAGGACAGCGCCGTTTCAAGA
This sequence comes from Kitasatospora sp. NPDC057692, assembly GCF_042799475.1. Lineage (NCBI taxonomy): Bacteria > Bacillati > Actinomycetota > Actinomycetes > Kitasatosporales > Streptomycetaceae > Kitasatospora > Kitasatospora sp. NPDC057692. Next base: position 7,144 of record NZ_JBHVIV010000127.1, read on the forward strand.
AGCGGAAGGAGGATGCCTGCGGCATGGAGTCCGCCCTGGCAGACGGGCGACCCTCTCGTAGCGGGTGGCCAGACCTCGCCAGTTCTTCAGGCGGTGGCAGTCGACCGCCGTGGCTGCCCTTGCGCGTGCTGCTGGCTATCTGGTCAGCTGGCGGCGGGATCACCGCTCAGATCCCGCGCCTGTGCAGATGGCCTGGGACGAGTAGGCCCGGTCGGCGAGGGCCGCAAGGGGCGGGATGCACGGTCGGCGCATGCCCGACCAGGTGTGAGGCCTCACTGGCTGTCGGCCGGGGCTTGCAACCAGTAGCCGGTGGGGCCAGAGTGGCCTTGAAGACCGGGCTGTATCCATCTGCTGTGTGGCTGTCTCTGGGTGGGGTCCCGGGCAATTCCACCCGTTGCCGAGATGGCCGGGCAACCGGATTTCCTTCGGAGTCTTCCGGTAGGTTCCCTGCTACCTTTCCGATCATGAACGTGGGAGGGAAGCGGCTCGGTGCCGCACTGGCGATCGTGCTGCTCGGGGGAGCGTCGGCCTGCTCGGCCGCTGCGGACAAGACGTCACCGCTGTCTGCGGCCGTCCAGTCGACTCCGGCACCGGTGGCGCCGGCGAGCAAGGTGGCGACTGCCGCACAGCAGCTGGTCGGCTGGCCGAGCGACGAGAAGGCGTCCTCCGGAGTCGGGCGGCTCGCCCAGCAGGCCATTGTCGCTGCCGGGGGCCAGGTCGGGGTGAAGGAGCTGTGCGAAGCCGAGTGGGCGAAGCTCACGGCGGACCAGCGGGTCGCTGTCCACCGCGGCGGGTTCTTCAGCGGCTGCCTGGCGCCCGCGCCCTCGTAGGCCCGGCTCCGGCCGCGGCAGGGCGGGTCTCGGCGCGGGGAGGACGTGATCACCCCGTAGTCTGATCTTCGGCGTGGGGCCTGGTTGCCTGGGAGGGCAGCAACGTGGGCCTGCGCGAATTGCTCGTCGACGCCTGGAGCTGGCTCAACTACAAGCCGGTCATGAGCCAGCCGGTGCATCGCGGCGTCGGCCCGTTCGGTGAGCTGGCCGCCGGGTGGGTGCCGGTCGAGGACCTGCGGCGCCTTCAGTCGTACAAGATCATGGCGGCGTACGACGCCAACCAGGCTGGGCAGCTGGCCTACGCCTCCGGCGACGAGAACGGCCTCGACCGACGAGAGCTCGGCGATGCCTCGAAGGTGATTGAAGCGGCCCTCGGCTACCTCCTCGGCTCCGAGCAGAGCATCGTCGTGCCCGGTGCCGAGCACAAGCCCGGCCCGGATGCCGACGCTGACTCCGGCCGGGCCCGCCACGTCCAGGAGCAGCTGCGGACGTGGGCCGAGAAGGAGCTGCTGTCGATGCGGATCCAGCAGACCGAGCGGTCGGCCGTACGCTGCGGCGACGGGGTCTACACCCTGGCGTGGTCGCCGATGGCCGGGCGCCCGATCCTGCGGACGATCGACCCGGGCTTCTACTTCCCTGAGCTGTCCGACGACCTGGACGAGGAGTTCCCCACCCGCGTGCACTTCGCGTGGGAGGTGCCGGAGAACAAGACCACCGGCCGCCCGGCGCGGCTTCGCCGCATCACCTATGAGCTTGGGCCGATCGCCGCCGCCAGCCGCCCCGGCGTCGACTTTGCCGGCTGGCCGGTCCGCGAGTGGGCGACGGGCCCGGACGGGGCGCTGCTCCTGACGCCCGGCGACGTGGCCGACCTCGACAGCGGGGCGATCAGCCGGACCTACCCGTGGGCGCCGGGGCGGATGTCCTGGACGACGTGCTACCTCACCGACGCCGAATGGCAGCTCAGCGACCTCAAGGCCGGGCACGACGTCTACAACCTGCCCGCCGACAAGGCCACCTACCGGGTCCGGCCCGACGGTGAAGTTCTCCAGGCTGTTGATCTACAAATCGACTTCGTTCCCGTCGTTCACGTGGTCAACCTGGTGCCCGAGGCGGGGGAGCACTGGGGGCAGCCCATCCTCGCCAAGGTGATGCAGGTCCTCGACGAACTCGCCGCCACCGACACCGACTCGGCCTCGGCCAGCGCCACCACCGGCACGCCCATCATCGGCCTTTCCGGAGTCCGGCTGCCCAAGGACCGCACCACCGGCGCCACCGCCCCTCTGCAGGTCCGCGCCGGCACCGTGTGGGCGCTGGCCGAAGGCGGCTCCATGTCGACGCTGGACACCTCCGCCCAGCTCGCCGAACTCCGCTCCCGCAGCGACCACCTCCTGGACCGCCTGGCCGCGAACTCCCGGATCACTTCCTCCGGGCTCGGCACGCTCTCCCCGGCCGACGTGCCCTCGGGCTTCGCGCTGCAGTTGGCACTCGGCCCCCTGGACTCGCTCGTCAGCAACATGCGACTGGCGCGCGCCCACAAGTACGCCTTGCTGTTCAAGACGACCCAGCGCCTCTACCAGGCTGGACGCGCTGACGGCTGGGCCGAGGGCGACAGCATCCCGGTGCGCCTTGCGTGGGGCCCGCACACCCCGACGGACCGCGCCGCGGTGCTGGACGAGGTCACCAAGGCCGTCGGGGCCGGAGTGATGGCGCTGGAGACCGGCGTGCGGATGCTTGCCGACGCCGGCTACCCGATCGACGACGCCTCCCGCGAAGTTCAGCGCATCCAGGCCAGGGCGTTCGGGGCCGCTGCCCGGCTCGCCGATGCCACCGGCGACAACGCGGCAGTCCGCAGCTACCTCGGGCTGCCGGAAGCCGAACGGGAGATCAGCACGGTGCCGACCGGCGCTGAGTGAGCCGACGTTCAGGCAGCCGTCCGGGTACATCCGAGAGGCTGCCGCGCGCGGCCCGTCTCGCCCATGCTCCGGTCAGGGAGCATGGGCGGATGGAATGGGTGATCACCGGGCTCGTCCTCCAGATCCTGGGGGCCGGCGTGACCGCATGGGGCCTTCGGAAGACCTGGAGGGAGCATCGTCTCGCTGGCGAGACCTTCCTTCCCCGCCCGCTGGCCGAAGGCAGTCGGCTTCGCCGTACCGGTCGTAGGCTCGTAGATCGTTGGACCAGCAGAGGCGCCCAAGTCGCTCAGCCAGTGAGCGCAACCGACGCTATCGCGGTCGCCGATGACGTGACCGTGCGCAAGTACGACGGGGTCGATACCGCTCTCCCCGTTGAGAGCCAGGTCGCCTGGCTCAACATTCAGCTGCTACACCTGAGAGCCCAGGTCGACTCCGGCACGGAACAGCACCAGAACGCCCTACAGGCCGCTGTAGGCGAGCTGAACGAAGCGGCAGACCATCAGCCCGAGAGCTGAGCGAGCGCGTCCGTAAAGCGGCCTACGGAGGCGTGAAGATCCAAGCCCTCGGGCTGCTGCTCATCACCGTCGGCGCGTTCATCGCCGCCGTGCCGTCGCTCGATGGCGATCCCAGAAGCAGCCAGCGACTCGTGCCCCCTGCGAGCGAAGCCGCGGGGGGTAGGGGGGAAGGAAGGACGTAGGAAGGAAGCAGGAAGGAAGGGGTTCCCCCACGGAAACCCACTGGGTTCCCCCACGGAAACCCACTGGGTTCCCCCGGGGAAACCTGATGGGTTCCCTTGGGGCAACCCATCACCTCCACCTGCTGGGTTCCCCCAGGGGAACCCACGTGCCGGGGCCGGATCGAGCAGGCCCTGAATCCTGGGAGAGCGGGCTCGGCCTGGTCTAAACTGATCATCGGCGCGGGGGCGCTGCTCCGGAGGACTCTCCATGACCGCCCCTGCCCAGACGCCGACCGCTGGTGACCCGGCCCCGCCCGCCCCGTCGTCGGCCGATCCGGGTAGCACCCTCATCACCCAGGACACCCTGAGCCGCCTGCTGGCCCGCGAGAAGTCCCAGGGTGAACGCGCCGCCGCGAAGAAGATCGCCACCGACCTTGGGTTCCCGGACACTGCCGCTCTCGCCGCCTGGGTCGAGGCACAGCGCGCCGCCGAACAGGCCGCACTGACCGAAGTCGAGCGCCGTGAGCAGGCCGCCCAGCAGCGCGAGCGCGACGCCGAGCAGCGCGAGCAGCAGGCGTTCGCCCGGCTGCGCGCCGCCGTCCGGCAGACCGCCCTCGCCCGCCTCGGAGCCCGCGACGCCGATCTCGCCGACGCCGTCCGCCTCCTCGACGTCCCCGACGACGCGGACGAGGACGCCGTCACCGAAGCCGCCAAGGCCCTGGCCGAGCGGCGCCCCGAACTCTTCGGCCAGACCAAGCCGGTGGCACCGCCGCCCGCCCCGGCCGGTTCCCCCGCCGGCGGGCCCCCGCCGCGCGGCCACGCCCCGGCCACCACGTCCGCCGGACTGGAGATGGCCAAGCGCCGCGGCTACGTCACCAGCTGACCAGCCACGGCCACGAGCACCTGACCCGGCAGTGAACCGGGAACTCGGGACCACGCCCCTCCGTGGACGGCACCACCAGCAGGTGAGTGCGCGAAGACCCCCAGTCTTCCGCCCTGGAGGGGCACTTGACCGTCCAGCCGGTCACCACCTCGGTGACCTACACCGCCAGCCGGTCCTGGCTCGGCAGCCTGCACGGCACCGACCAGACCGAGACCGCCACTCTCGACATCACCAAGTTCACCGCCGGCACCCATTACCAGGCGTCGACCGACCCGGCGCAGCCGTACTACCGAGTCCTGTCCGGCGTCCCGCTCGGCAAGATCACCGCGTCCGGCCTCTTCGGGCCGTTCGACCCGGCGGCCAGCGACGGCCGCCAGGTCTTCGCCGGCGTCGTCTACGACGAGGCGCTGTTCGCGCCGTCGCAGACCAAGGTCGCCGCCGCGCTGCTGTGGCACGGCGTCGTGAAGGCCGCGAAGGTCCCCGGCGGCATCGACCCGACCAAGGTCACCCCGTCGTCCACCGGCCCGCTGATCCGGTTCGTGTGAAAGGGGCCTGAACAATGACCATCCAGGACCTCATCAAGGGCGTCAGCAGCAACGACCTGACGACCTTCGCCCGGGCCATCCCCAGTCCGAAGGACTTCCTCCTCACCAGCATCGTCTTCCCGGCCGTCACCACCCGCGAGGTCAAGTGGCGTATCCGGCAGTCCGGCCGACGTGTCAACGTCGCCAAGTACCGCGCGTACGACAGCTCGGTGCCGTTCGCCGACCGGACGGCGTGGGAGACCACCCGCGAGGGCCTGCTCCCCCCGCTCGGGCAGAAGTTGCTCGTGGGTGAGCAGCAGCAGATCCTGCTGGAGCAGTCCCACGGTGCCGACCAGGACCGGCTGATCGAGCTGCTGTACGACGACGCCGAGCGGCACATCGAGGCGATCCGCTCCCGGCTCGAACTCGCCGCCGGTGACATCCTCGCCGACGGCAAGTTCACCCTGGCCGCCGAGAACGGCCTTCCGATCATCGTTGACACCGCCTCGTGTGAGGGGTGGTTGAGCGCCTCAACTCCGCCAAAGCAGGCGACGTCGTAGGTGGCAACTTGGACTGCCGTACGCTGAAACCGGAACCAGAAGGGAGGTTGCCCTGCTTCCCCCGCACGGTGTGCGGTACGCGTTCGCCGCCCACGCCTCAGACAAGGACAACGAGTCTCATGAGTCTTCACCCTCAATCCGGCGAAGTCGCTTCCTAAGCTCTGCATCAATGTCGCTTATGCCGTGCCAGAGTCCCAAATTTCGCATTCTCCGTCGCAGATCCGCCATAGCGGATTCGGTAGGTCCCACCGGCACATCTGCCGGGCTGAGGAGAAACGGCTCAGACTGCTGACCTTGAAGCGAGAACGAAGCGATAGCCTGATAAGGACCCAATTCACCGAAAAGCGCCGATCGGCAGCCAATATATTGGGCAATGAATTCAGCATCGTTCGGCCCAACCTGGAAGGCGACAAGCGTTCCGGCGTTTCCTAGGATAGACCCAATAAGTTGGTGCGTCGTGACACCCGTGCGCGGGTCAAACTGGCGCAACTGATCGATATTCTGATGAGCAAGAGTGAATCCAACCCTAAATTTTCTGGCCTCCGCAATCATTCGATCGAATCCTTCGATAGCGAAACGATGGAACTCGTCCATATATACAAAGTGCGGCGGTCGGCTGCGAGCTGACTTCAGGTCGACGAATGTGGCTCGTCGTAGCCGTGCGAGAATCATCGAACCTATGAAGGCCGCCGCACGCTCTCCCACGGAGAACTCAGGGAGGCGCACGAGAAGTATGCCTCCATCTCGGACTATTTCTTCGATGTTGATCGTTGTTCGAGATCCACCTACCACGGCGCGCAGAGAAGAGTCGCTCGTGAGTTCGTCAAACTTCGCCGTGACCCACGCCAGAACCTGATGAAAGTCGGGCGCAGAGGATTGCGCTACAAGGGCACGCCAATCCTCGCGAAGAAGGGGATCTCGAACAATCGCTTGCACGGAGGACCGGAGATCTTCGCTGCCTAAGATCGGCGATACCTCAGTAATCGCCGGCGCAACAGGGTACCCGTCATCTAGCATCGATTTGAGAACGAGTCGCGAAATCTGCTCAAACCGAGGTCCGCTAAACTCGTGATACACCCTATGCTGAACGAATTGCAGAATCTCCTGAATTGCCCTATCTCGCGCCGATCGGCTACCGGGCGGGAGATCAAGGGGGTTAATGACCGGAAGCGCCTCTGAGGATTCGAGGTCGACAAGCACCACTTCCGGAAGGCGCTCCGCTGGAATTATAGCCGCAATTGCCTCAACGAGCTCACCGTGTGGATCGATGACCGTGACGCCGTGGCCGCGCTCTATATCCTGGCGAACGAGACTCTTCAGTAGCGTTGTCTTGCCAACGCCCGGCTTCCCGACCACATAGACATGCCTAAACCGGTCTTCATCGCTCAGTCGCGCTTCAACGACCCGATCCCCGCTTGACGTACGTATCGCCGCTCTACCAAAAGACGCACCGGATGGAAACTCTGCCAACTCAGCCGGCATTCCCGACATTCGCTGTCGGCGGTCCGTTGAGGTTCGGTAAAGTTCGCCTACAGGTGGGTGCACGAACCGCAGGGCAACGGCTGGAGCAAGGGTGAATGTGGGTGGCAGCGCCCAGGGGTTAACCGTTTCAGCCTGCTGCTCCACTATCGTCATTCCTGGCAACCCGCAGGCGTTGAGTCCAATAACGGTTCCCAGACTCCCTGAAAGGTCTCCAGCTCTCGTCTGTACTGTCACAGATACTTTCAACCGGGAAGTGTCTCTGGCGTTAGCCAGTTCAAGGCCCACAAGCTTGCGATGCAATTCGTCAGTGAGCGACTCCATTTTCGCAGTTCCATTAGACCTGGTGGGTTCTCCTTCAAGAGGTGTCGCCGCCTGGCAGCTAATTGTTATGGCTGCTGGACTTGAGTGGCTACGCAGAAAATCGACTAGCAAGGCAGAGTCGCAAACTTGCGGCTCTCGTTCTACCTCGCCTATCAAACCCAAAACCCCCGTGGGGCTTCCCCACTCTGTCGCCTGCAAAAGCGTTGACCAAGGGAGTTCTTTGGTGCCGTCTGTATAGGCCACCGCATAGCTACCATGAAAGGTAACAGAGAGCTGGTTACCAACCGTGCCTCGCAGTTCTTCGACTCGCTTCCTGTCGAGGCCAGGCCGTGTGGTGCAAATAATAAAGAACGCAGCGGACAAATCTTCTGCATTGGCTATCTCATTGGTGACGATGCGATACTGCAGCAGGACGTCAGGCTCGCTCGCAATAAGCTGTAGTAGTCGCAGGCCTTTGTCGAGTACTGCGATAGCGGACTCGCTGCTGTACGCACCGAGAGTCGCCGCGAAGATCAGCTCACCGTAAAGGTCACGCTCAATATGCTGCTGAGCCTCGTCCAGTCCTAGCTTCTGCTGATCATCTACTTCGAGCAACTCAGGCCGTACTTCACGCTTGAGATGTGTGGCTGCTTCACGGAACGCTCGAAAATAGTCAGATAGCCCCGGCTCCCGTTTCAGCTCTGGGTACAAAAGGTTGGCCGCCGTTAGCAGCTGTTGGTATATCCGTTCCGCGCGGGTCATCAACTCGCCGGGAAGAATGCAGTGGGTCCACAAAAGTGCTTCCGCTTCCGGGGTGAGGTCGTCGCGGCAACGGCGGGCGTAACGCAATGCCTGTTCCACGGTCTTCACACCACGGCTTCCGGCATCCGAGGTGACTTGGTCGAGAACTTCTGCGTAGGTGGGAGGTTCTCCCTGTCGGGCCGCCTCTCGCCCCTTCTGAAGTAGAGCATGCAGCGGACTTTGCATTGAAGGATAGACAATGGCATTAAGCGCGGGCGCCACATCATATCCACGATTTGACCACGCAATCGAAATGCCAGCGAGTCCCTCAACTCCTGCATCCAATTCACGCGGCAGCGATACTATTGATTCCTCTGCTTCAGTCCCGTTGGAGACGGCTCGAGTTCCTCCCACCTTGGCCTGAGTCGATAGGATGGTCAGGGAGATCGGTTGAGACGAGCCATGAATAACCGGGCTTTCACCCTCGATCGTCGCCGCAAGGGCCCACGGATCGGATGGTTCCCTCTCTGTACCGGCTTCAACACGAAGCAGATAATTCCACCCATGCGCCGTGGATGCACTGATAGCGGAATTATTTGTATGCATCTGACAGAACTGTGAGTCGTCGTTAGTGAGAAGAGCGGTGCCCTGAGGGCCAGACACAAGAACGCACTCTGCGCCTCTAGCCCCTGATAGATCAGCTCTTCCGCCAAGTAAATCTCCGAGTATTTCGGCATCGCGCGCCCCCAGTACTCCGAGTCCCGCAACAATGCATAGCTCGTCGGAGAATTTCACACATACCTCTGCGCAGGACACGGGTAGAACTGCGCGAGGAAGTACTATTAGGTCGACCCCCGTATCTATCGCCAGTTGTATCAGATACTCTAGCTTCTTGCCGAGCTCCGCTTCATACTGTTCTTGGAACTTCTTAGGCAGGTCGACGATCTGATCGAGGCGAGGAAAATTAGCTACAAGGTGACTCAAGGTGAAATCGGATTTAGATTGCACATTGAGCATCGGATCGGACGAGAGTGGTGCACTGCCTGGCGTGCGCGCCTGCGGCGTAAAGTCAATCTGGGAGGCTACAGCGCAAAATGGCTCCAATCGCGACTCGTCAATTTTTGTAGCCCGCGTTTCCCCTGTACGTTGAGTCTGACCAGCTTGGGTCGCATGCAGAGCGGTCGGGTAGGCCGCTGCACCCTGTTGAGGTGCCAGCTCCTCAAGGAATCCAATCAGGTCGGAATAATTGGAGCCATATGAGATCGATCTGTAAAAACTGCCCTCGGGGACGCTCTCACCATCTCGCATGAGCCTGTAATGACGAATAGTGGGTGGAGTTCCGGTCACGCCACCGAGCCAACGTCCGAGAGATCCGAAGTTTGGATCCTGCAGACCTGCTCCGTACCCGATGAAGATCATGGTGCGGATCAACGCCATGGCATGCTGAATCTCTTGGGCATGACTTCCCAGGAGCGCGCCATACGACTGAACGCTAAATACGACACTTTCTTCTTCTTGATAGTGCCCATGCAGATGGATGATGGATTGCCGACCGGTCCTCCCATCGCGCAGAGCGGCGAGCACCTGTGCCGAGTTCTTCCACGTCGCAAATCCGCACCCTAAATGGCGGTGCAAAATCCCATCATAATTCGTCGTGGCGATCGGAACCCCAAGATTATCAAGCGCGTCAATGATGGAGGGATTGACAGGGGTAATGCCGCCTATGGAATCATTAAGCCAATTCCCAAACTCTCCAACACTTTTCAGCTTTTCTTCGATCTCATAGGCGGCGCCGACCCATAGCGTGGGATCGTCATCCTCAATGCGCTCTCGGATAGAACGAAGCCAGGAATCGGTGAGATTGCGATTGACCTGTTTAACATACTCAAATCCGTCACGCAGTAGGCCTTGCCAAGATGCACAGCTGTGCCCGTCCGAGGCGGCCACGGATACGCCAGCCCCGGCGATAATGATGGCCTGCTGTCGTTCAATGCTCGTCCGAAGCGATTTGAGCAAGACGCCGTCCATATCGTTATCGTAGTTGAATCTATCTGTGCTGGCGCTCCGAGCGCAGATCGGCCGTGTGGCCTCAGATGGGGCTATAATTGGCGCCTGCTATAGGCAGAGCCGTTGCAAAGTCCCGGTGAGCACGTGAGTTCGCTGGTCACGGCGATGCAGGGGGACCGGGCTCGGCCGTCACGAACGCAACGAAGCTCCGGTTGAACGGGGTGACCTTCCCAAGTCGCCTCGCACTGGACGGTGTGGCGGGATCGTCGCTGGTGGAGCGGTTGCGGTTGCTGCCCGATCCGCGTCGGCGCCGAGGAGTGCGTCACCCGTTCGTGACAGTGCTGCTGATCGCCGCCTCGGCGGTGGTCGCCGGCGCGCGATCATACGCTGCCATCGGTCAGTGGTCCGCGAACGCTCCGCAGCACACCCCGGCCCGGCTGGGCTCCAGGGTCGAAGGCGCGCCGGGCGTTCGCGTCGCACCGAGCGCCGCCACGATCCGGCGGGTCATCGGCCTGGTCTGCCCTGGCGGCCTCGCCGACCTGACCGGTGCCGATCCGGTCGGCTCGGACTCGATCGCGGTGGACGGGAAAGCCACTCGGGGCTCCCGGCACGGCACCTCGCCCGCCGCTCACCTGTTGGCCGCGATGACCGGCGACGGCCGAACCGTCACCCAGCTGCGGGTGCCCAACAAGACCAACGAGTTCTTGCATCCGGCTTCCGGACGTTGGCACCGCCGTGAAAATGGAGTGGGATGGCCGTCCGTTCGACGCCGCTGATCTTTGGGCTGGTAGCCCGTAATGAGTCTGGTGCCGGGAGTCGCTTCCGAGGGGCTGCGCACTGTTGCTTCGAGCACGCGGGTTAGATTCTCGTCTTCCCTCCATGACTCCCCGGGCGGCCATCACCGCGTCAATCGGGACGAGGAGAACAGGTCATGACCGCAGAGGAGTTGGAACTCGGATCCGAGCTGGTGGAACGGGTGGCGGCGATCGACATCGCCAAGACGAGTGGCATGGTCTGCACCCGGGTGCCCCACGCGACGTGTCCTGAGCGCCGGGTGCAGGAGGTCCGCACCGTTGCCTCGACGACCGAGGCGATCATGGAGCTGGGTGAGGCGCTGGTCACGCTGGGCGTCACCCGGGTCGTCATGGAGGCGACCGGCGCATACTGGCGGCCGTTCTTCTTCCTCCTGGAGTCCTGCGGGCTGGAGTGCTGGCTCGTCAACGCCCGCGACGTGAAGAACGTCCCGGGACGACCGAAGACGGACAAGCTCGACGCGATCTGGCTGGCAGGTTGCGCCGAGCTCTGATCGCCAAGACGGCGCCGCCGGTACAAGGCATACTCTGAGTCAAGGTCAGAGAATGGGGGACAACGGTGCTTGATCTGCCGAAGAGTTGGGCCACAGACGCCGGCGGCCGCTGGGGCGAGGCGGCGGGAAGGTCCGGGACGAGCTCGGCGACGTGCCACTCCGAGACCTCGCCCCGAAGCAAGCTGCGGACGCTGCAACGGTGATCGCGTTCAAGGAGCAGCTGGACGGGCTCTGACAGGCCCTACGACTCAGCGCACCGCGCCCACGACGACGGTGGGCTCAGCCTGTTGCCTGGTCTCGATACCGCGCCGGACAGCCTCCGTCCCGTGCACCATCAGAGAGTGCACGGCGCTGACCGTCCGCCCGCCCGCCCATATCCCGGTGGCCGGCACGGAGAACGAACGCAGCTCGATTCCGGCCTCCACGAACAGCAGCGGCTCGACGTATCTGGCTCCGCCGGTGCCGCACAGGTACGATGTGGCACCCACAGCCCGGCACAGGTCCACCAGCCGCCGGGTCCGCCCGGCCTGGGCAGCGAGGGCGCTGCTGCGCACCACGACGCCCGGCCAGCCGAGTAGGTCGAGCAGCAGTCGAGTGGACGCCTCCGCGATCTGGGCTGTCCGGTCGGTGCTCTCGAACAGCTTCAGGACCGGCCGCAGCCGCTCGGCGAACTGCTGCCAGGCCGGGCTAGGTGTTCTGACCCGTGAGGTTGGGGACGCGGCTGGCGGGTGGCTTGCCTGCGAGTGCGGTGTGTCCGCGGTGGTGATTGTAGGTGTGGAGCCAGTCG
>NZ_JBHVIV010000128.1:0-18661 GCF_042799475.1 Kitasatospora sp. NPDC057692
GACCGGGGCTGCCGGGGCCACCGGCGGCGCGGGCGGCACCGGCGCCGCCGCGGCGGGCGCGGCGGGCGCCGTCCCCAGCCGCTCCGCCTCGGCGGCGAGCGCCGCGTCACCGGCCTCCTGCAGCCACTGCGGCGGGCTCAGCAGGAAGGACGTCGCCTCGACCGGCCCCGGCGCGGGCCGCGCCGCCCCGGCCGGATTGGCCGCGACCGGCCGCCCGTAGGCCTCCTCGTACTGCCGGACCACCTCGTTGACCGGCAGCGCGGGCCACAGCGTGCTCGCGCCGGAGTCCCGGGCGATCACCAGCCGGGCCTCCCCCTCGGCCGCGGCCGTGCCGCCGCCGGGCTGCACCGCCCAGCAGACGAAGCCCAGGTCGAACTCCCGGACCCGCACCTCGCGCTGCCGCTCCTGCGGCACCCCGCCGTTGATCCACTCCTCGGCGAGCTCATGCGCCTGCGCGTACGTCACCACGCCCGGTTCACCCCTGTCCCCATCGTCCCCGCTCGTTCCACACCCCGGCCGACCGGCCGGGCCGCTGCCCGGACCACCGCGCGGGCCACGTCAGCCCACCGGAACGGCGCGCGCGAAGCCGCCGTCCACCATCAGCCCGGCCACCGTCTCCAGCTCCGCCGGACTCCCCGCCAGCCGCAGCAGGAAGGCGTCGAAGTCCTCCCCGCAGGCCAGCAGCAGCCGCCCGACCCGGTCCTCGGCCGCCTCGGGCGCCCCGGTGTCGCGGGCGTCGTCGTAGAGGCAGAACCAGACCGACCCGGCCCGCTCACCGCGCACCTTCAGCGCCACGATGCCGCCCTGGGCGTAGGCGATGCCGAGGTAGTCCTTGGTGAGGTGGTCGCGCAGGCACTTGTTGGCGTAGACGACGTCCTGGGTGCCGTACTCCTCGGTGAGCGTCAGGAACGGCTGGTCCAGCAGCAGTCCGAGCTCCGGGTCGAGCGCCACCCCGACCGGGGCGCGGCCCCCGCCGAGCTTGAGGAAGGTGCGGTAGGCGCCGGGCAGCCGGTAGCCCAGCCGCTCCTCGGCCCGCTGCACGAGGTCCTCGGAGACGCCGATCGGGTCGCCGCCGTCCTTGGCGAGCGAGAAGTGCACCGGCCGCCGCTCCTGCAGCGGCCGGGTGCCGCGGCGCGTGTGGTCGGCGGAGGAGACGGCCAGGCCGCCGTGGTGCCGCAGCAGCGCCTTGACCTCGACCGGGACCAGCTCCATCCGCCGCCAGCCGGGCGCGGCGCCGCCGACCGCGTGGTGCCAGGTCCAGCCCGGCGGGGTGGCGACGGCGGTCTCCAGGTCGGCCCAGAGCGGGTGGCCCTGGGTGAACAGCGCGGCGTTGGCCGAGACGTAGTCGGTCAGCCGCAGCTCGTCGACGCCGAAACCGGCCGGCGGGTCGGCGACCTCGGCGGCCGCGGCGGCGTACGGGCCGAAGTCCGGGTAGCCGTACTCGTCCACCCGGACCCCGGCGGGGTGCCGCTCCGCGCGGACCGGGTCCGGGAACTGCACCACCTGACCTGCGTACGCCGCGTTCGGTGCGGCGGCGACGCCGGGCCGACCTGTCGTCATCTGGGAGCCCCCACTGGCTGCTGCGTGTTCTCCGTTGCGCTTGTCGGCAACCAGCGTAGGGGGTGCGCCCGCGACCCGGTCCCCCGCCCGGCACGCCCGCGCGCGACCCGGGGCGACCGCTGCCCGGACGGCGCGTGCCGCGCGGCTCAGGCCGCCAGCGCCTTGGCCAGCACCTCCACCACCCGCTCCTGCTGCGCGGCGGTGATCTGCGGGTACAGCGGCAGCGTCAGCAGCTCCCCCGCGGCCCGCTCGGCGACCGGGAACGCCCCCTCGCCGTGGCCGAGGTGGCGGAACGCCGGCTGCAGGTGGACCGGCACCGGGTAGTGCACGCCCGCGCCGATCCCGGCCGCGTTCAGCGCGGCCAGCAGGGCGTCCCGCCGCTCGCGGCCCGCACCGATCCGGACGGCGTACAGGTGCCGGACGTGCTCGTTGCCGGGCGCGGTGCGCGGCGCCGCCGCCCCTTCCAGCCCGGCCAGCAGCCGGTCGTAGCGGGCGGCGGCGGCCCGCCGGGCCTCGTTCCAGGCGGGCAGCCGGCGCAGCTTGGCCCGCAGCACGACGGCCTGCAGCGCGTCCATCCGGGAGTTGAAGCCGAACCGCTCGTGCGCGTACTTGCGCGCCGAGCCGTGGTCGCCGATCAGCCGCACGGCGGCGGCCAGGCCGTCGTCGTCGGTGACCACGGCGCCCGCGTCCCCGTAGGCGCCGAGGTTCTTGCCGGGGTAGAAGCTGGTGGCCGCGATCCGGCCGTACAGGGCCCGGCCGTCCTGCCGGGCGCCCTGGGACTGCGCGGCGTCCTCCACCACCGGGCGGTCGCCCGCCAGGTCGAGCAGCGCCGCCATCGGGGCGAACTGGCCGCCCAGGTGGACCGGCAGCAGGGCGACGGCGTCCGCGAGCACCTCGGCGACCCGGGCCGGGTCGATCAGCAGGTACTCGGGATCGGCGTCGACCAGGACCGGGCGCAGACCGGCCCGCTGGACGGCCTCGGCGGTGGCGACGAAGGTGTTGGCGGGCAGCACCACGCCGCCGCCGGGCGGCAGGTCCAGGGCGCGCAGGGCCAGTTCGAGGGCGTCGGTGCCGTTGGCGGCGCCGACGCAGTGCCGGGCGCCGGAGAAGGCCGCGTACTCCTCCTCGAAGCCGGCCACCTCCGGGCCCTTGACGTAGCCGCCGCTCGCGAGCACCCGGTCGAAGCCGGCCCGGACCTCCGCCTCGATCTCGGCGTGCGCGGCCGCGAGGTCGACGAGCGGGACGGGCTGGTCGGTGGTCATCCTGTGGTCTCCCCTGAGCCGATCGATGGGCATGGCGGGTGGACGGACGGGCCGGCGGCCGGTGTCAGCCGAGCGCCGCCCGCAGTGCGGCCGCCACCCGGTCCTGCTGCTCCTCGGTCAGCGCGTGGAACAGCGGCAGGATCAGCGAACGCCGGGTGAGCAGCTCGGTGGCGGGCAGCGGCACCCGGGCGGCCCCCTTGTACGGCGCCTCCAGGTGGGCGGCCATGATGCCGCGCCGGGCCGAGACCCCGGCCCCGGCGAGCCGGGCCAGCAGCTCGGCCCGGTCCGGGGCGCCGTCCGGCGGCAGCACCCAGCAGGACTGGTAGTTGGTGGTGCCGTGCTCCGGGTCGCCGACCAGCCGCAGGCCGGTGCCGGCCAGCAGGTCCCGGTAGCGGGCGGCGAGTTCGCGCCGCCGGGCGACCATCGCGGGCAGCTTGCGCAGCTGCACCAGGCCGACGGCGGCCTGGATGTCGGTCATCCGGTGGTTGAAGCCGATCTCGTCGTACGTCTCCAGCAGGCTCGCGCCGCCGGCCGAGGCGTGCCGGTCGGCCGCCGAGACGCTCATCCCGTGCTCGCGCAGCCGCCGCAGCCGGGCGGCGAGTTCGCCGTCCCGGCAGGTGACCATGCCGCCCTCGCCGGTGGTCAGCAGCTTGCGCGGGTGGAAGGAGTACGCGGCGAGGTCCGCGCCCGCGCCGGCCGGCCGGCCCCGGTACACCGAGCCGGCCGCGCAGGCGGCGTCCTCGACGACGGTGGCGCCGCGCGGTGCGACGGCGGCCCGGATGCCGTCCAGGTCGACCGGCACCCCGCCCTGGTCGACCGCGATCACCGCCCTGGTCCGTTCGGTGAGCAGCGGCTCCACGGTCGCGGCGGTGAGGTTGCCGGTGGCCGGGTCGACGTCGGCGAAGACCGGCACCGCGCCGACGTAGGTGACGGCGTTGGCGGTGGCGATGAAGGACAGCGAGGGGACGACCACCTCGTCCCCCGGCCCGACGCCCGCGCCGATCAGCGCCAGGTGCAGCGCGGTGGTGCAGGAGGAGACCGCGACGGCGTGCTCGACGCCGAGGTGCTCGGCGAAGGCCCGCTCGAACGCGGCGACCCGGGGGCCCTGGGCCACCCAGCCCGAGCGGACCGCCTCGGCGGCGGCCTCGGCCTCCTCCTCGCCGAGCCAGGGCACCATGACCGGGATGTTGGGCAGGACGGGCGTGCTGGACACAGGTGTGCTCCGGAGGTGGCTCAGGCGTGGTCGGGGAGGGATGCGGGGGTGTCCTGCTCGCGCCACCAGGCGACCAGTCGGCGCAGCCCCTCGTCGAGGCCCAGTTCGGGCTTCCAGCCGAGGTCGCGCTCGGCGGCGCCGATGTCCGCGAGCCGCCGGACCACGCCGCCCGCGGTGCCCCGGGCCGGGCCGTGCTCGACGCCCAGGTCGCCGCGGTCCATCGCGGTGAGCAGCGCGTCGGCCAGGCCGCGCAGCGAGACCTCGCTCGCGCTGGCGATGTTGTAGACCCGGTCGGTGACGGGCGCGGCGGCGGCCAGCAGGTTGGCCCGGGCGATGTCCTCGGTGTAGACGAAGTCCATCGTCTGGGCGCCGTCGCCGAAGATCAGCGGCGGCCGGCCGGCGGCTATCCGCTCCATCCAGCGGATGAACACCTCGGTGTAGCGGCCGTGCACGTCCATCCGCGGCCCGTACACGTTGAAGTAGCGCAGCGCGACGTAGTCGAGGCCGGCCATGGCGTGGAAGGAGCGCAGCAGGCCCTCGTTGAAGACCTTGGCCGCC
This sequence comes from Kitasatospora sp. NPDC057692, assembly GCF_042799475.1. NCBI lineage: Bacteria > Bacillati > Actinomycetota > Actinomycetes > Kitasatosporales > Streptomycetaceae > Kitasatospora > Kitasatospora sp. NPDC057692. Next base: position 4,594 of record NZ_JBHVIV010000128.1, read on the forward strand.
CCGTACAGGGTGTCGTTGTTGTACGGGTGGTGGTTCTCGGGCGTCGGGAAGACCTCGGCGAGGCCGTAGACGGAGGCGGTGGAGGAGGCGACCACCTTGCCGACGCCCACCTCGGCGGCGGCCTCGACCACGTCGAAGGTGCCGTCCACCATGACCTCCAGGGCCAGCCTGGGCTCGCCGGCGCACTGGGTGATGCGGATCGCGGCCAGGTGGAAGAGCAGGTCGGTGCCCGGGTCGAGCAGCCGGCGCAGCAGCGCGCGGTCGCGGATGTCGCCCTCCACCACCCGCAGCTGTCCGGGGGCGGCGATCTCCTGGGCGTACCCGAGGTTGGCCGCCCGGCCGCGGACGAAGTTGTCGAGCACGACCACCTCGCGGGCGCCGGCCTCGATCAGCTGGTCGACCACGGTGGAGCCGATGGTGCCGGCTCCCCCGGTGACCAGGCAGCGGGAGCCCTCGATCTGTACAGCGTTCACCGCGTGGCGGCCCTTTCCTGAGCTTCGGACAGTGCGGGGTCGAGGCCGGTGCCCACCGGGACGGTGGCACCGCCGAGTTCGAGGCTGAGCGAGGCGGCCTCCAGCAGCTGGAGCACCCGCAGGCCGGCCCGGCCGTCGGTGAGCGGAGCGCGGCCCTCGGTGATGGCGACGGCGAACTCGGCCATCACGTTGCGCAGCGCCTCCTGCTCGACCAGGGCGGGGGCGACCATCGAGCCGACCCGGTACGAGATGAGCGCCCGGTGGCGGATCGCGTCGGTCAGCTCGTCGGGCGGGGTGAGGTCCACACCGCGGTCGTGGATCGCGAGCCGGGCCTGCGGGTTGAGGTCGTCCCAGACCAGGGTGCGCCGCGAGCCGCCGATCAGCGTGGTGCGGACCTTGGTCGGCGAGAGCCAGTTGACGTGGCAGTGCGCCAGCGCGCCGTTGCTCAGCCGGACGGTCAGGTAGGCGACGCAGGCCCGGCCGGCGCCGATCGGGTCGGCGCCCTGGGCGGAGACGCCCACGGGCTCGACGCCCGGCGGCAGGACGAAGTCCAGGATGGACAGGTCGTGCGGGGCGAGGTCCCAGAGCACGTCGACGTCCGGCTGGACCAGCCCGAGGTTGATCCGCACCGAGTCGAAGAACTGGACGTCGCCGATCTCCCCGCCGTGCACGAGCTCGCGGATCCGGCGCACCACCGGGGTGTAGCAGAAGGTGTGGTCGCACATCAGCACCAGCCCGCGCTCCTCGGCGAGCGCCACCAGCTCGGCGGCCTCCGCGGCGGAGGTGGTGATCGGCTTCTCCACCAGGACGTGCTTGCCGGCCTCCAGCGCGGCCCGGACCAGCCGGTAGTGCGCGGCGGCCGGGGTGGCCACCGCGACCGCGGCGACCCGTTCGTCGGCCAGCACCTCCTCGAACGAGGTGGTGGCGCGGACGGTGCTGTACTCGCCGAGCACCCGGCGGGACCTCGCCTCGTCCAGGTCGCAGAGCCAGTGCAGGCGCAGCGCCGGCGTCTGCTGCGCGTTGCGGACCAGGTTCGGCCCCCAGTAGCCGGCACCGACCACCGCGATCCCGATCCGGTGCGCCGGTGCGGGCTGCGGCGGCGTGCCCGGTGTGGGCACGTGCTCACCCGGCGCCTCGTTGGCGGTTTCCGTCTCCGTCATCGCAAGACCCCCCTTGCTAGGCGTCAGGGCCCCCCGGCCCCGGCGGCCCCAACGGCCGTGGCGAGCAGCGGCGTTGCCGTTTCCCCCGGAGACCCCCACCGGACCGGCCGACCCCTTGGCTCGCTGCTGGAACGCTACCGGCCGCCGCGGCCACCCGGGGGCGGATTCGGGAAACCGGGGGACGAGTCGTGATGATGCCGTGCGGATCCGGCCAACGTTGCGTGCCCGTCCGCCGGTCGGTTGCGCGCTCCGCACCCCGGATGTGCGGTTGTCAGTGTCGTTTGACAGGCTGGCCCCTGACAGCCGTGCCACACCGGGCCGGGCGGAAGGGCCGGGCGGGAGGCGGACGAACGACGAGCGGGACGACGAGGAGGGCGACGCCATGACCACCGGGGAACCGGCCGGACCGCCGGTGCTGCGCCACCTCCGCGACAGCCTGCTGCCCGCCGTCGCCGCCGCGCTCTCGCTGAAGGGCGGCGAGGTGCACACCCTGGCCGGCGACAAGGCGGACCGCCGCCCCGTGCTGCACCCACTGGTCGGCGACTTCCTCGACGCGCTGCCGCCGGAGCACCGCGAGCGCTTCACCGGCCGCTGCCCGGAGGCGGTCCTGCTCTCCCGGTACCTGAGCGCGGTCGACGGCCGCCGTTCCAAGCGCGCCGCCCGCAAGCCGATGAGCCTGCACGAGGCACGCAAGGCGCTCAAGGGCGCCCGGCTGACCACGGTACGGATCCGCGAGGAGCACGATCCCGCCCACGGCACCCACGCGCCGCCGTGCCGCTCCTGCGCGCCGCTGCTGGAGCACTTCACCGTCCAGAGCGTCGCGGTCGGCCCGGCCGCCGCCGGTTGACCGGCCCGCCGGGCGGCCGCCCCCGCGCCGGCCGCGCCGCGCACCGCCCGTCCCCCGTCCCCGAGCCTCCGGAGGCCGTCCTGAATCCGCCCGCCCCCTCCCCGTCCCCGGCCCCGCCCGGCGGTCCCGCGCTGCGGACCCGCCCGCGCTTCCCGGCCGACGTCGCCGCCGAGCTCAAGGCGGCCGGCTGGCACCCCGGACGCTGGCAGATCCGGCAGGCCGAGGAGTGGGCCGACGCCCTGGTCGGGTACGGCAGCCCGGCCGGCGTCCAGCACGCGGTGTTCCCGGCGGCGGTGGAGGCCTGGGCCGAGTTCGGCGGCCTCGCCTTCGACCTGGCCGGGCCCGGCCGGCAGCTGGCCCGCACGCCCTTCCTGATCGACCCGCTGCGCGGCCTGCACCAGCCGCGCACCCTGGCCGACCTGGGCCGCGCCCTGGACGTCCGGATCGCCCCGCTGGGCGAGGAGGCGTACGGGCAGGCGCTGCTGGCGATCGACGAGGAGGGCCGGGTCTACAGCCTGGACCACACCGGCGAGTGGTTCCTCGGCCAGGGCATCGACCAGGCGATCAGCGCGCTGGTCCTGGGCACCGCCCCGGAACGGCTGCGCACCGCGGACGAGGTCTGACGGGCGCGCCCCGGAGGGACGGTTCCTAGACCAGCCGGTCCTGGCGGACCGCCAGCCGGGACGGCAGCACGGCCTCCACCCGGAAGCCGCCGTCCCGCTCCGGCCCCGCCGAGAAGGTGCCGCCGAGCGCGACCACCCGCTCGCGCATCCCGACCAGCCCGTTGCCGCCGCTGGGCAGCGCGGCGGCGGCCCGTTCGCCGCCGGGACAGGCGTTCACCACGCTCACCCGCACCCCGTTCGGCGCGTAGGCGAGCAGCACCGACACCTGGGCGCCGCCGGCGTGCTTGTGCGCGTTGGTCAGCCCTTCCTGCACCACCCGGTAGGCGGTCTGCTCCGCCTCGCCGACGAACTCCTGCCGGCTGCCGCTGACGGTCAGGGTGACGGCCATCCCGGCCGCCCGGGACTGGTCGACCAGCCGCGGCAGCCCGGCCAGGGAGTCCGGCTCCGACGTGCTCTCCTCGGACATCCGCAGCACGCCGAGGATCTCCCGCAGCTCGTTGAGCGCCTGCCGGCCGACCTCGCCCATCAGCTTGGCGCTCTGCGCCGCCCTCTCCGGGTCCTTGGCGACGATCCGCTCCAGCGCCCCGGCGTGCACCACCATCAGCGAGACCCGGTGCGCCACCACGTCGTGCATCTCCCGGGCGATCCGGGTGCGCTCCTCCAGCCGGGCCCGGCGGGCCCGCTCCCGGGCCTGCTCGGCCAGCAGGTCCAGTTCGGTCTCCAGCCCGTGCGCGCGGTCCTTGAGCGACTCGATCAGCCGCCGCCGGGCCCCGACGTACAGGCCGGTCACCACCGGCGCCGCGGTCGCGCCGGCCGCCACCAGCAGCGACAGCACCAGCTGGCCCCAGAACGGCGGCTGCTCGACCACCGGTTCGCCGGGGTTGGACATCGACATCAGGATCACCCAGGCCGTCTCGGCGTAGGCGAGCGCCGAGAGCGCCACCACCCGCCGGCGGCGCGAGGGCCACTCCCAGGTCTCGGCCAGCGTGTAGAGCGCGACCAGCAGCAGCACCATGCTGGGGACCGCGGGCATGACGAGCAGGGCCACCACCACCGGGACGGCCGGCCAGCGCCGCCGCACCACCAGGGTGGCGCCGGCCATCGCGGCGAACGCCCCGATCCCGATCTCGGCCGCCGCGCTGAGGTGGATCCGGCTCCCGATGGACGAGATCGAGCTGCCCGCGCACTCCAGCGCGGCCAGCGCGGCGAGCCCGGCGTCCAGGAGGGCGCTGCGCCGACGCGGCCACCACAAGAACGACGACCGGTCCCGCGTGCGCTCCCCAGGCGACTTGCTCATGCCCCACAGACTACGGCGCGCCCCCGGCCCCTACCCACCGGGTCGTGCCGGAAACCCGCACGCCGTCCCAAGTGGTCCAGACCACATACGGTCCCGGGGCATGCCTGTCCGCCATCCGGCCACTTCGCGGACAGCGCCCCGACCGACACCTATGCTGGTCGCGTCGGACAGCGCGGTCCGCACGCGTCACACCCGCCACACGCGGGGCGACCCTGTGACGATGAGCCGTTGCCGAACACCCCACCACCCCGAGGGAGCCAGCCGTGACCGCTCCGGTCCCCAGCCAGGCGGACAACCCGACCCCCGTGGTCGCCGACAACGCCGCATTGCGCGCGGACATCCGTCGCCTCGGCGACCTGCTCGGCGAGACGCTGGTCCGCCAGGAAGGCCCCCAGCTGCTCGGCCTGGTCGAACAGGTCCGGCTGCTCAGCCGCACCGACGGCGAGGCCACCGCCGAACTGCTCTCCGACATCGACCTGGACACCGCCGCCAAGCTGGTGCGCGCCTTCTCCACCTACTTCCACCTCGCCAACGTCACCGAGCAGGTGCACCGCGGCCGCGAGTTCGCCACCCGCCGCGCCCGCGAGGGCTCGCTGCTCGCGCAGACCGCCGACCAGCTGGCCGACGCCGACCCCAAGCACCTCGGGGACACCCTGGCCCACCTGGCCGTCCGCCCGGTCTTCACCGCGCACCCGACCGAGGCCGCCCGCCGCAGCGTCCTCAACAAGCTGCGCCGGATCGGCGAGCTGCTGGACCGCATCCACCGCGAGGAGATCGCCGCCGGCCTCTCCCAGGCCGACCCCGCGCGCACCTCCTCCGTCCGCCGCCAGGCCGACCGCCGCCTCGCCGAGGTCATCGACCTGCTCTGGCAGACCGACGAGCTGCGCATCGCCCGCCCGGAGCCCACCGACGAGGCCCGCAACGCCGTCTACTACCTCGACGAGCTCTACCGCGACGCCGTCCCGCAGGTCCTGGAGGAGCTGCACGAGGAGCTCGCCCGGGTCGGCCTGGAGCTGCCCGACGGCGTGCGCCCGCTCACCTTCGGCACCTGGATCGGCGGCGACCGCGACGGCAACCCCAACGTCACCCCGCAGGTCACCTGGGACGTCCTCAACCTCCAGCACGAGTACGGCATCAAGGACGCCCTCGCCGCCATCGACGACCTGCGCAGCACCCTCTCCACCTCGGAGCGGCTGGCCGGCGCCTCCGTCGAGCTGCTCGCCTCGCTCAACACCGACCTCCACCTGCTCCCCGAGCTGAGCCCGCGCTACAAGCGGATGAACGCCGAGGAGCCGTACCGCCTCAAGGCCACCTGCATCCGGCTCAAGCTGGAGAACACCCGCGAGCGCCTGGCCGGCGGCACCCCGCACGTCGAGGGCCGCGACTACCTCGGCACCCGCGAGCTGATCGCCGACCTCCGGATGATCCAGGACTCGCTGCGCGCCCACCGCGGCGGGCTGATCGCCGACGGCCGGCTCGCCCGCGCCATCCGCACCGTCGAGGCGTTCGGCCTCCAGCTCGCCACCATGGACGTGCGCGAGCACGCCGAGGCCCACCACCACGCGCTCGGCCAGCTCTTCGACCGGCTCGGCGAGGAGGCCTGGCGCTACGCCGACATGCCCCGCGAGTACCGCCAGCGGCTGCTCGCCAAGGAGCTGCGCTCGCGCCGCCCGCTCGCCCCCACCCCGGCCCCGCTGGACGCCGCCGGCGCCAAGACCCTCGGCGTCTTCACCACCATCCGCGAGGGCTTCGAGCGGTTCGGCGACGAGATCGTCGAGTCGTACATCATCTCGATGTGCCAGGGCGCCGACGACGTCTTCGCCGCCACCGTGCTGGCCCGCGAGGCCGGTCTGATCGACCTGCACGCCGGGATCGCCAAGATCGGCATCGTGCCGCTGCTGGAGACCACCGACGAGCTGCAGCAGGCCGACCGGATCCTCGACGAGATGCTCTCCGACCCCTCCTACCGGCTGCTCGTCTCGCTGCGCGGCGACGTCCAGGAGGTCATGCTCGGCTACTCCGACTCCTCGAAGTTCGGCGGCATCACCACCTCCCAGTGGGAGATCCACCGCGCCCAGCGCCGGCTGCGCGACGTCGCCCACCGCTACGGCATCCGGCTGCGGCTCTTCCACGGCCGCGGCGGCACCGTCGGCCGCGGCGGCGGCCCCTCGCACGAGGCCATCCTGGCCCAGCCGTGGGGCACCCTGGAGGGCGAGATCAAGGTCACCGAGCAGGGCGAGGTGATCTCCGACAAGTACCTGCTGCCCTCGCTGGCCCGGGAGAACCTCGAACTGACCCTCTCCGCCACGCTGGCCGCCTCGGCGCTGCACACCGCCCCGCGCCAGGCCCCCGAGGAGCTGGCCCGCTGGGACGCCGCCATGGACCGGGTCTCGGAGGCCGCGCACACCTCCTACCGGGCCCTGGTCGAGCAGGACGACCTGCCGAAGTACTTCTTCGCCGCCACCCCGGTCGACCAGCTCGCCTCGCTGCACCTGGGCTCCCGCCCGTCCCGCCGCCCCGACTCCGGCGCCGGCCTGGACGGCCTGCGGGCCATCCCGTGGGTGTTCGGCTGGACCCAGTCCCGCCAGATCGTCCCGGGCTGGTACGGCGTCGGCGCGGGCCTGGCCGCCGCCCGCGAGGCGGGCCTGGGCGACGTGCTGGACGAGATGTACGGCCAGTGGCACTTCTTCCGCAACTTCCTGTCCAACGTCGCCATGACGCTGGCCAAGACCGACCTGCGGATCGCCCGCCACTACGTCGAGCAGCTGGTGCCCGCCGGACTGCACCACGTCTTCGAGCAGATCCAGGCCGAGCACGACCTCACCCTGCGCGAGGTGCTCCGCCTCACCGGGGAGAACGAGCTGCTGGAGCACAACCCGGTGCTCAAGCAGACCTTCGCGGTCCGCGACGCCTACCTCGACCCGATCTCCTACCTGCAGGTCGCGCTGCTGCGCCGGCAGCGCGAGGAGGTCGCCACCGGCCGCCCCGAGGACCCGCTGCGGGCCCGGGCGCTGCTGCTGACCGTCAACGGCATCGCCGCCGGCCTGCGCAACACCGGCTGACCGGCGCTCCCCGGGACGCCACAGGGCCCCGGGGGGGGGGGGGGCGCCCCGCCGGGGCCCGGGGCCGATCGGCCGTTCCCGCTGTTGCCTCGCGTGCTCAGAAGGCGGTCCGCACCGGCGGGCGGACGCCGCGGAACTCCCAGTCGCCGCCGAGCGCCGTGGAGAGGACCTCCTCGGAGGCCGTGACCTGGGCGCCGACGTCGGTGCGGACCGGGGTGGGACCGGTGACCACGTGGTTGCGCAGGCGGCCCAGGCCCTCGGCCTCGACCTCGACGACGTCGCCGGGCCGCACCGGGCGGGAGTTGGCGGGGGTGCCGGAGAGCAGGACGTCGCCGGGGTGCAGGGTGATGGTGCGGGCGATGTCGGCGACCAGGTAGTGCATGTCCCACTCCATCTCGTCGGTGGAGCCGTCCTGGACGAGCACGCCGTTGACGTAGGTGCGCAGGTACTTGCCGCGGAAGTCCCAGTCGGTGACCAGGCCCGGCCCGATCGGGCCGAGGGTGTCGGAGCCCTTGACCCGGAGCATCGAGCCGGCGTCGGTGTCGCGGAAGTCGTGCAGGCCGAAGTCGTTGGCCACGGTGTACCCGGCGATGTACGCCCCGGCGTCGGCGGGGGCGATGTTGCGGCAGGTGCGGCCGATCACGATCGCCACCTCGCCCTCGTAGTTCAGGTAGTGGCAGCCCTCGGGGCGGACGACCGCGCCGCCGTGGGCGTTGAGGGCGGAGACCGGCTTGTGGAAGTAGGTCGGGGCCGGGGTGAGCCGGATGCCGAACTCCTCGACCCGGCTGCGGTGGTTGAGGTGGACGGCGACGATCTTGCCCGGGACGACGGGCGGCAGGTGGTGGGCGGTCTCGGCGTCGACCCGGCGGCCGTCGCCGGCCACCAGCTCCCCGCCCTCGCGGCGCACCTCGACGGCCGCGCCGTCCAGGAGGATCCGGCGGTACTCAGGCATGGACGGTCTCCTCGTGGGGGTCGACGTGGTGGTGCGGGTCGTGCCGGAGGGCGGAGCCGGCGGCCGGCGCGGTCCAGCCCGCCGCCGGGCGGTCGAACCAGAGCAGCGCCTGCCCGGTGCCGACCGAGTTCTCGTACTCCCCGTACTGCCGCGCGGGCGCGGTGCAGTGCTGCTCGCCGAGGGCTCCGGCCAGCATCAGGTAGTGGCCGAAGCGGGCCTCGGGCTTGAACCGCTGGAAGTCGTCCATGGTGGCGAGCACCCGGTCGTGTCGGCCGTCGCGGAACCAGGCGATCCGCTGCTCGTCGGCGGCCCGCGCCTCGGGGGTGAAGATGTGCGACGGGTCGCTGGACTCGTGGTCGCGCAGTTGGCGCAGCGGCCAGAAGGTGTGCGACAGCGCGCCCGAGGCGATCACCAGGACCTTGCGGTCGACGGCCGCGATGCCGTCGGCGAGCGCCCGGCCGAGCCGCAGGTGGTCCTCGGCGTCGCCGGTCTGGCAGACCCCGATGCTGAGCCAGCGCTTGTCCGGCAGGCCCTCGCCGAGGTACTTCCAGAGGTTGATCGTGGCGTAGTGGACGGGCAGGCAGGGGTCGTCGATCGGGGTGATCCAGGTGTCGTGGCGGTCGGCGAACCGGGCCACCGAGTGGGCGAGTTCCTGGTCCCCGGGGTAGTCGTAGAGCATCCGGCGCATGCCGCGCGGCAGTTCGTCCGAGGTGAACAGGCCGGCCCGGTGCTGCTGGGCCGCGATCACGAACTCGACGGTGGTGGCCCAGTGCGAGTCCAGGACGACGACGGTGTCGTAGTCGAGGGTCTCGAAGACGTCCCGGCGCAGCTCGCGCAGGCCGGTGACCAGGGTGACCTCCCGGCCCTCGTTGAGTTCGCGCCGGGTCGCCTCGGGCAGCACGATGGTGGGCACGTGGGCGAGCAACCCGGCGCCGACGATCTCACCCATGGTCCGCCCACCCCCTCGGCGCGGTGACGGTGTTGCGCAGGTCGCCGTAGAAGTCGAAGCTCCAGTCGCCGCCCTCGCGGCCGATCCCGGACTCGCGGGAGCCGCCGAAGGGGGCGCGCAGGTCGCGGACGAAGAAGCAGTTCACCCAGACGGTGCCGGCCACCAGCCGGTCGGCGACCCGGTCGGCGCGGGCCCGGTCGCCGGTGGCGACGGTGGCGGCGAGGCCGAAGCGGGTGCCGTTGGCCAGTGCCACCGCCTCCTCCTCGGTGGCGAAGGTCTGCAGGGTGAGCACCGGGCCGAACACCTCCTCCTGGACGATCTCGGAGTCCTGGCGGACGTCGGTCAGCAGGGTCGGCCGGTAGTACAGGCCGCCCAGCTCGTCGTTGGGGCCGCCGCCGAACACGGCGCGGGCGCCGGCGGCCAGGGCGCGCCGCACGAAGCCGTCGATCCGCTCCAGCTGGCGCGGGTGGACGTTGGGGCCGAGGTCGGTCTCCTCCGCGCGCGGGTCTCCCTGGCGCAGTGCGGCGGCGCGGGCGGTGAGCCGGGCGGTGAACTCCTCGGCCACCGAGGACTCCACGAGCAGCCGGGTGGCGGCCAGGCAGACCTGCCCGGCGTTGTCGAACTGCTCGACGGCCAGGTCGGCGGCGAGGTCGAGGTCGGCGTCGGCGAAGACCAGCAGCGGGGACTTGCCGCCGAGCTCCAGGCTGACCGGGGTGAGGTTGCGCCCGGCGGCCTCGGCGATCCGCCGGGCGGTGGGGACGGATCCGGTGAAGCTGATCCGCCGCACCCCGGGGTGGGCGGTGAGCGGCGCGCCGACCTCGGCGCCCAGGCCCTGGACGACGTTGAGGACGCCGTCGGGCAGTCCGGCGGCCGCCGTGATGTCGGCGAGCAGCGAGGCGGTGAGCGGCGACCACTCGGCGGGCTTGAGGACGGCGGTGTTGCCGGCCGCGAGGGCGGGGGCGACCTTCCAGCTGGCCAGCATCAGCGGGGCGTTCCAGGGGGTGATCAGGACGGTCGGTCCGGCCGGGTCCCAGCTGACCCGGTTGGTGTGCCCGCGGGTGTCCAGGCCGGGGTGGCCGAGGGCGAGCAGCCGGTCGGCGAAGAACCGGAAGTTGTGGGCGACCCGGGGCATGACGCCGCGCCGGTGGGAGCGGAGCAGGGCGCCGTTGTCGGCGGTCTCGACGGCCGCCAGCTCCTCCAGCCGGGCCTCGACGCCGTCGGCGACCGCGTGCAGCAGCCGGGCGCGTTCGGCGGGCGCGGTGGCGGCCCAGCCGGGGAAGGCGGCGGTGGCGGCGGCGACGGCCGCGTCCGCCTCGGCGGCGGTGCCCCGCGCGATCCTGGCCAGCTCGGCGCCGTCGATCGGGGAGTGGTCGGCGAAGGTGTCGGCGGAGGCGACGCGGCGTCCGCCGATCCAGTGCCGGGTGTCCACGGGGACCCCGGCCACCGTCGCGAGGTGGGGCGGCGCCTCGGCGGCGGCCGCAGGGTGGACGGACATGCGCGCCCTCCTGGTTCTCGTTTGGCTCCAAACAACGTAGGGCCCGGAATCCGTGGAGGTCAACCCTTGGAAGCGGTCGGGTCCTTGGTTATCGTTTGCCTCCAAATGACATTCCGGCGGCCCTACCGCCGCCGCGAGTTCGACCGGAGGCACCGTGACGGGCGCACCCCACGACGACGACGACACCTACGAGGACTGGCAGCGGCGCGCCCGCGCGCTCGCCCTCCCCACCGCCCACCTCATCGGCGGCGCCCCGGAACCGGGCGGCGGCGCCACCTTCACGGTGGTCTCCCCGCGCGACGGCCGCCCGCTGGCCGAGGTCGCCGCCGGCGGGGAGGCGGAGGCGGACGCCGCCGTCGCCGCCGCCCGCCGGGCCTTCGACCGCGGCCCCTGGCCCCGGCTCGCCCCCGCCGAGCGCGGCCGTGCGCTCCAGCGGCTCGCCGACCTGGTCGAGCACCACCGTGACGAACTCGCCCTGCTGATCAGCCTGGAGATGGGCAAGCCGGTCACCGAGGCGCGCGACATCGAACTGCGCGCCGTCGCCGCCACCTTCCGCTGGTACGGCGAACTCGCCGGCAAGCTGACCGACGAGGCCCCGCACACCCCCGGCGACGCGCTCGCCCTGGTCACCCGGGAACCGGTCGGCGTGGTGGCGGCCGTCGTGCCCTGGAACTTCCCGCTCACCATGGCTGCCTGGAAGACCGCGCCCGCCCTCGCCGCCGGATGCACCGTCGTCCTCAAGCCCGCCGAGCAGTCCCCGCTGTCCGCGCTGCGCCTGGGCGCGCTGGCCGCCGAGGCCGGACTGCCCGACGGCGTCCTCAACGTCCTGGCCGGCCAGGGCCCCGAGGCCGGGCGCGCGCTCGGCCGCCACCCGGACGTCGACGCACTGGCCTTCACCGGCTCCACCGAGGTCGGGCGGCACTTCCTGCGGTACGCCGCCGACTCCAACCTCAAGCGGGTCTGGCTCGAACTCGGCGGAAAGTCCCCGAACATCGTGCTGCCCGACGCCCCCGACCTGGAGCGGGCGGCGGCCACCGCCGCCTGGGGGATCTTCTTCAACCAGGGTGAGATGTGCACCGCGCCGTCCCGGCTGCTGGTGCACCGGGCGGTCGCCGACCGGGTGGTGGACGCCGTGGTCGAGCGCGCCCGCACGCTGCGGATCGGCGACCCGCTCGACCCGGCCACCGAGATGGGCCCGCTGGTCACCGCCGCCCACCGCGAGCGCGTCCTCGGGCACATCGCGGCCGCCCACCGGGACGGCGCCCGGCTGCGGGCCGGCGGGGAGGCGGCGCTGCCCGGGACCGGTGGCCCCTACCTGCGGCCCACCGTCTTCGACCGGGTCGGCCCGCAGATGCGGCTCGCCCGCGAGGAGGTGTTCGGCCCGGTGCTCGCCGTGCAGGTCTTCGACACCCCCGAGGAGGCCGTCCGGATCGCCAACGACAGCGTCTACGGGCTCGCCGCGGGCCTGTGGACGGCCGACCTCTCCACCGCGCACCGGATGTCCCGGGCGCTGCGGGCGGGCACCGTCTGGGTCAACTGCTACGAGGAGGGCGGACTCGAAGTGCCCTTCGGCGGCGTCCGGCAGTCCGGGCACGGGCGGGACAAGTCCGCGCACGCGCTGGACAAGTACACCGACCTCAAGACCACCTGGATCCGGCTGTGAGCGGGCCGCGGCCGCTGATCGCGCTGCCCGCCCGCCACTCGGGCTCCGCCTCGGCGCTGCGCTACGCCGCCGTGGTGGCCGCCGAGGCGCTCGCCGAGGCCGTCTACCGGGCCGGCGGGGAGCCGTTCGTGATGCTGCCCGCCGGGCCCCGCGCCCCCGGGCCCGCCGGGGCCGAGGAGGTCGCCGAGCGGCTCGCGCGCTGCTCCGGCCTGCTGCTGCCCGGCGGCGGGGACCTCGATCCGGCGCACTACGGCGAGACCGCCCGGCACCCCGAGGTCTACGACCTGCACGCGGGCCAGGACGCCTTCGACCTCGCGCTCGCCGGGTACGCCCTGCTGGCCGGGCTGCCGACGCTCGCCGTCTGCCGCGGCCTGCAGGTCGTCAACACGGTGCTCGGCGGCACCCTGGAGCAGGACATGGGCGGCCCCGGGCGCGACCACCGGCACGTGCTGCACCCGATCGCGCCGGCGGCCGGGAGCCTGCTGGCCGGGCTGGCCGGCCCGGGGGAGCGGGAGGTCTCCTGCTACCACCACCAGCGGGTGGCCCGGCTCGGCCGGGGGCTGCTGGTGACGGGGCGGGCCGCCGACGGCACCGTCGAGGCGGTCGAACTCGCCGAGCCGGCCGGGTGGTTCCTCGGTGTGCAGTGGCACCCGGAGGACACCGCGGCCGACGACCCGGCCCAGCAGGCGGTGTTCGACGCCCTGGTCGAGGCGGCGGCCGCCGAGGGCCGCCGGGGCTGAGCGCACGACGCGAGGGCCCCGTCCAGCCGTGGACGGGGCCCTCTGCGGTGCGGTGGTGCGTCGTGCGGTGCGTCAGGCGTCGCGCCGGCGGCGCCCGCCCGGGCGCGGCGGCGGGGGAGCGTCGGCGGTCAGCTCGGCGCGGCGGGCCTCGCCGTCCTGCTCCAGGGTGCCGACGACCCGGCGCAGCAGGCCGGCCAGCTGCTCGCACTCCTCGTCGGAGAGCGCGCCGGCCACGAAGGCCTCCTCCTGGTTGAAGCGCGGGAACAGACCGGCCATCAGCTCCTCGCCGGCCGGGGTCAGCCGCAGCAGCACCATCCGCCCGTCCGACGGGTGGCCGACCCGCTCGACCAGGCCGCGCGACTCCAGGGTGCGGGCGACCCCGGTGAGCGTGCCCTTGGAGATGCCCGCCTCCTCGGCGACGTAGCGGGTCTCCATCTCACCCCAGATCCAGACCACCCAGAGGACCACGAAGGACGTCCAGGTCAGCTGCGCGCCGCGCAGGACGGAGTTCTCCAGGTGCTGGCGGACGGCGGCGGCCGCGCGGTGGATGTTGCCGACGGCGGCCATCTGGGCGTGCAGCAGCGGCACCCCGCCCAGTTTGGCCCGGACGGCCTGCTCGGTCTCCTCGATGGTGCGGTTGGTCACCGGTGGTCCCCTCCCCGCGGCGGGCCGCGGTCGTGTCGTCGGGCCGAATCTAGCGCGCCGGGCATTCCATTTGCACCCGTACGACTCGGCGGGGGCGGCGGGGGGGGGGGGGGGCGCCCCGCCCCCCCCGGGGGGGGGGGGGGGGGGCCCAGCCCCCCGGCG
>NZ_JBHVIV010000129.1:0-18536 GCF_042799475.1 Kitasatospora sp. NPDC057692
ACTGCAGGGGGGACCCTGTGGGAGAGTAGGACGCCGCCGAACAATCTTTGTGGAGAACCCCCGCCGGGGATACCGGCGGGGGTTCTTTGCGTTTCGGGCGGGCCGGCGGGCGGTGCGGGCCGTCAGCACTGGTCGGTGTCCGTCAAGCCCATCAAAATGGCGCTAAAACTCCCAGGTCAGCGCCCAGATCGCTGGCAAAAACGCGCCCGCGCCGTAGTCTCGAAGGCGAAGGGAACTGGTGTCCGGGATGGCCGCCAGGCTTGGCCGGATCAAGAATGGTGCACATGGGACGCGGCAGGCTGCGGATCTACCTCGGGGCGGCACCCGGGGTCGGTAAGACGTACGCCATGCTCGCGGAGGCGCACCGGCGGTCGGAGCGGGGGACCGACGTCGCGGTGGCGTTCGTCGAGGACCACGGGCGGCGGCACACGGCCGAGCGGGTCACCGGTCTTGAACTGGTGCCGCGGCGGGAGCTGACACACCGCGGGGCCGTGTTCACGGAGATGGACCTGGACGCGGTGCTGGCGCGCAGGCCGCAGGTGGCGCTGGTGGACGAGCTCGCGCACAGCAATGTGCCGGGGTGCCGCAACGAGAAGCGGTGGCAGGACGTCGAGGAGCTGCTCGCGGCCGGGATCGACGTCATCTCGACGGTGAACATCCAGCATCTGGAGTCGCTCGGTGACGTGGTCGAGGGCATCACGGGCGTGCGGCAGCGGGAGACGGTGCCGGACGAGGTGGTCCGCCGGGCCGACCAGATCGAGCTCGTCGACATGTCGCCCCAGGCGCTGCGGCGCCGGCTTGCGCACGGCAACGTGTACGCGCCGGAGAAGATCGACGCGGCGCTCGCCCACTACTTCCGGCCGGGGAACCTGACGGCGCTGCGTGAGCTGGCGCTGCTGTGGACGGCCGACCGGGTCGACGAGTATCTGCAGAAGTACCGGGCCGAGCAGGGCATCAAGGGGACCTGGCAGGCGCGTGAGCGGATCGTGGTCGGGCTGACGGGCGGGCCGGAGGGCGCGACGCTGATCCGCCGGGCGGCCCGGATCGCGGCCCGCGGGTCGGGCGGCGAGCTGCTGGCCGTGCACATCTCCCGGTCGGACGGGCTGGCGGGTTCGGGTTCGGGCTCCTCGCAGACGCTGATCGAGCAGCGGGCGCTGGTGGAGAGCCTGGGCGGTTCGTACCACGCGGTGCTGGGCGACGACCCGGCCGCCGGGCTGCTGGACTTCGCGCGGGGTGTGAACGCGACCCAGATCGTGCTCGGCACCAGTCGGCGGCCGGCCTGGCAGTACGTCTACGGGCCGGGCGTGAGCGGCACGGTCACCCGCGAGTCGGGCGACATCGACGTGCACATCGTCACGCACGAGCACGCCGCGAAGGGGCGCGGGCGGATTCCGATCCGCAAGGTGACCGATCTGGGCCGGACGCGGACGATCGCGGGCTGGCTGATCGGGGTGGCGGGGCCGCCGCTGCTGGCGCTGGTGCTCACCAATGTCCACGGTCTGGGCCTGACCACGGACATGATGCTGTTCCTGTCGCTGACGGTGTGTGCGGCGCTGGTGGGCGGGCTGTTCCCGGCGATCGCCTCGGCGCTGGTCGGGTCCTCGGCTCTCAACTACTACTTCGCGCCGCCGATCCACACGTTCACCATCTCCGAGCCGCAGAACATCATGGCGGTGGCGATATTCACCGCGGTCGGCATGGCGGTGGCCTCGGTCGTCGACCTGGCGGCCCGGCGCACCCACCAGGCGGCCCGCAGCCAGACCGAGGCGCAGACGCTGAGCGCGCTGGCCGGCACCCTACTGCGCGGGTCGCCGAACGGGGACGGGGTGCTGACCGCGCTGCTGGAGCAGGTGAGGGAGACCTTCCAACAGGAGTCGGTCGCCCTGCTGGAACGGCCGGACCGGGCCGGCGCGTGGCAGGCGGTGGCGACGGCGGGCCCGCGTTCGCCGGAGCGGCCGGAGACGGCCGACGTGGACGTCCCGGTCGGGGAGACGCTGGCGCTGGTGCTGCGTGGCCGGGTGCTGCCGGGGGAGGACCGCCGACTGCTCGGGGCCTTCGCCGCGCAGGCCGCCGTGGTGCTGGAGCGCCGGCGACTGGCGGGGGAGGCGGCGGCCGCCCGGCGGGAGGCCGAGGGGAACCGGATCCGGACCGCGCTGCTGGCGGCGGTCTCGCACGATCTGCGCACGCCCCTCGCGGGGATCAAGGCCTCGGTGAGCTCGCTCCGCTCGGCGGACGTGGAGTGGGACGAGGAGGACGAGGCGGAGCTGCTGGCGGGGATCGAGGCCGGTGCCGACCGGCTCGACCATCTGATCAACAACCTGCTCGACATGAGCCGGTTGCAGACCGGAACGGTCACGCCGCTGATCCAGGAGACCGACCTGGACGAGGTGGTGCCGTTCGCGCTGGGCGGGGTGCCGCCGGAGGCGGTCCGGCTGGACGTGCCGGAGACCCTGCCGATGGTCCGGGCCGACGGCGGGCTGCTGGAGCGGTCGCTGGCCAACCTGATCGAGAACGCCGTCAAGTACAGCCCGGACGGGACGAAGGTGCTGGTCAAGGCCGACGCGCTGCAGCCGGTGGACGGGCCGGGCCGGGTGGAGCTGCGGATCGTGGACCGGGGGCCGGGGGTGCCGGAGGACGCCAAGGAGCGGATCTTCGCACCGTTCCAGCGCTACGGGGACGCGCCGCGCGGTGCCGGGGTGGGGCTCGGGCTCGCGGTGGCGCGCGGCTTCGTCGAGGCGATGGACGGCACGGTGTCCGCCGAGGACACTCCGGGCGGCGGGCTGACCATGGTGGTCACCCTGCCCGTGGTGGAACGCGTCCCGGAGCCGGACACCTCCGACCGCGACACCTCCGACCGCGAGACCTCCGACCGCGACACCCGGGACCGCCACAACCCCGATCACGGCGGACCGGCCCACGGCGGACCGGCGCGCGAGGCGGCCGAGTCCGCCGGGCCGCGCTTCGCCCCGCCGCCAGGGTGATCGCCCCCGTCCCGCGACGACCGTTGAACGACCGTTTCCGATCAGACCGACAGCCCCGAAAGGCGGAGCCCGCAATGACCCGGGTCCTCGTCGTGGACGACGAACCGCAGATCGTCCGCGCGCTGGTGATCAACCTCAAGGCCCGCAAGTACGAGGTCGACGCGGCGCATGACGGCGCGAGCGCCCTGGAGCTCGCCGCCGCCCGGCATCCCGACGTCGTCGTCCTCGACCTCGGCCTGCCCGACATGGACGGGGTCGAGGTGATCAAGGGCCTGCGCGGCTGGACCCGGGTGCCGATCATCGTGCTCTCCGCCCGGCACGCCTCCGACGAGAAGGTCGAGGCGCTGGACGCCGGCGCCGACGACTACGTCACCAAGCCCTTCGGCATGGACGAGCTGCTGGCCCGGATGCGCGCCGCCGTCCGCCGGGCCGAGCCGGTCGCCGGGGAGGACGGCTCGGTGGTGGTCACCGACAGCTTCACCGTCGACCTGGCGGCGAAGAAGGTGAACCGGGACGGCGCCGACATCCGCCTTACCCCGACCGAGTGGCATCTGCTGGAGGTCCTGGTCCGCAACGCGGGCCGGCTGGTCAGCCAGACCCAGCTGCTGCAGGAGGTCTGGGGCCCGGCCTACCGGACCGAGACGAACTACCTGCGGGTCTACCTCGCCCAGCTGCGGCGCAAGCTCGAACGCGACCCCTCGCACCCGCGGCACTTCATCACCGAGCCGGGCATGGGCTACCGCTTCGAGGGATGACCGGGCGGGCCGTGCCCGGTGCCCCGGAGGCCCCCGCGGGGTGCCCGGGCGGCTTGCGCGGCCTGCCGCCGGGGCCCCCGGAACCGGTACCCTTCCGGCATGAGTGGTGACAACAGCAGCGGGCCGCCGCAGGGGCGCTTCCGCCGCATGCTCAGCCGGCTGACCTCCTCCACGGAGGAGTTGGAGGCCGAGGAGCTGCGCCAGGAGAGCGCCGCGGAGTCGGGCTGCACTCCGATCGCCAGCTGCGGGGACCGGCAACTGGTCACCGTCGCGGGCACCCTGCGCACCGTGACGCTCCGCCCGCGGGCCGGTGTTCCCGCCCTGGAGGCGGAGCTCTTCGACGGCACCGAGGCGCTGGACGTGGTCTGGCTCGGGCGCCGCTCCATCGCGGGCATCGAGCCGGGGCGCCGTCTGGTCGCCAGCGGCCGGATCAGCCACGCGCGCGGCCGCCGGGTGCTGTTCAACCCCCGCTACGAGCTGCGTCCGGTCGGACACGGGAGCGAATGAGCGTGAGCAACCAGCCCGGCGGCGAGCCCGCCGCCCAGCTCGGCCTGGTCAAGATCGCCCATGACGAGGAGGAGGCGGCCCGGCAGGCGCAGGCCTCCCGCGAGGCCGCCGACACCGTGATGAAGGCGTTCGGCGGCGTCCGGGGCATGATCGACATGACCCTGCCCGGTCTGGTCTTCATCGTCACCTACAACATCACCCACAAGGTGCCGGCGGCCGCCTGGGCGGCGCTGGGCCTGAGCGCGCTGTTCGTGGTGGCGCGGCTGCTGAAGCGGGAGACCGTCCAGCACGCCTTCAGCGGGGTGTTCGGTGTCGCCATCGGTGCCTGGATCTCGATGAAGACCGGCAAGGCGGAGAACTTCTACCTGCCGGGCCTGCTCTGGAACGTCGGCTACTGCGTGGGCCTGGCGGTCTCGGCGCTGGTGCGCTGGCCGCTGATCGGCATCATGCTCGGCCCGGTGACCGGTGAGATGTTCACCTGGCGCAAGCAGAACCCGGGTCGGCTGGCCGCCTACACCAAGGCGACCTGGGCGTGGGTGCTGATCATGGGCATCAAGCCGCTGATCCTCTTCCCGCTGTACTTCACCCACAACGTCAACCTGCTGGGCTGGCTCAAGGTCGCCCTGGGCATCCCGCCGCTGCTGCTGGCGATGTACGTGACCTGGCAGATCCTGCTGAAGGCGCCGCCGCCGATCAAGGCGCAGCTGGACGACGAGCCGGCGGAGGAGCACCCCGCCGGCGGGCCGTCCGCCGGCGTGTAGCAGGACCGGCGCACGGCCGAGGGCCCGCACTCCGAGCGAGTGCGGGCCCTCGGCGTTTCCGTGTCCGGACGACCGGCGTGTCCGGACGACCGGCGTGTCCGGGCCGGCGGGGTTTCCGAGCCGGGCGGGTCTTCGGGCCGGCGGGGTTCCCGGGGCTACTGGGCGCCGGCCGAGCTGGAGAGCAGGTTCTCCAGCTCCTCCTCCCGCTCCTGGGCGGCCACGAAGAGCAGCTCGTCGCCGCCCTCCAGGGTGTCGTCCTTGCGGGGCACCAGGACCCGGCCCTCGCGCAGGATCGTCACCAGCGCGGTGTCCGGCGGCCACGGGACGTCGCCGACCCGGGTGCCGACCAGCTCGGTGTCCTCGGCGAGGGTCAGCTCGACGAGGTTGGCGTTGCCCTGGCTGAAGCGCATCAGCCGGACCAGGTCGCCGACGCTGACCGCCTCCTCGACCAGGGCGGACATCAGGCGCGGGGTGGAGACGGCCACGTCCACGCCCCAGGACTCGTTGAAGAGCCACTCGTTCTTCGGGTTGTTCACCCGGGCGACCACCCGCGGCACGCCGTACTCGGTCTTCGCGAGCAGCGAGACGACCAGGTTGACCTTGTCGTCACCGGTCGCGGCGATCACCACGTGGCAGCGCTGCAGCGCGGCCTCGTCCAGAGAGGTGATCTCGCAGGCGTCGGCCAGCAGCCACTCCGCCATGGGCACCCGCTCCACCGAGATGGAGTTCGGGTTCTTGTCGATCAGCAGGACCTCGTGGCCGTTCTCCAGCAGCTCGCCCGCGATCGAGCGGCCGACGGCGCCGGCCCCGGCAATGGCGACTCGCATCAGTGACCTTCCTTCTGCGGGCCCTGCGCGAACGCGGCCTCGACCGCCGTCAGGTCGGCCCGGCGCAGCATGACGTGCACCAGGTCGCCCTCCTGCACCACCATCTGGGACGAGGGCAGCACGCCCTCGCCGAGCCGGGTGACGAACGCCACCCGGGCGCCGGAGGCCTCCTCCAGCTCGCTCACCCGGTGGCCCACCCAGTCCGGGGCGTAGGCGACCTCGGCGAGCTGGACGGCGCCGCTCGGGTCCTGCCAGAGCGGTTCGGCGCCGCTCGGCAGCAGGCGGCGCAGCATCTGGTCGGCCGTCCAGCGGACGGTGGCGACGGTGGGGATGCCCAGGCGCTGGTAGACCTCGGCGCGGCGGGGGTCGTAGATCCGGGCCGCGACGTTCTCCACGCCGAAGTTCTCCCGGGCCACCCGGGCGGCGATGATGTTGGAGTTGTCACCGCTGGAGACGGCGGCGAAGGCACCCGCCTCCTCGATGCCCGCCTCCTTCAGGGTGTCCTGGTCGAAGCCGACCCCGGTCACCCGGCGCCCGTTGAACCCGGCGCCCAGCCGGCGGAAGGCCGTCGGGTCCTGGTCGACCACGGCCACCGAGTGGCCCTGTTTCTCCAGTGCGCGGGCGAGCGCGGAGCCCACCCGGCCGCAGCCCATGATGACGATGTGCACCGGCGCTACCTCACCCGTCCTATTGGGGCCATGACCTGCGCAAACACCGTTCGATCTCCGTTTCCCCGCCCCGTTGTCCGGGGTGGGCGTCCTCGTGGGGCTCGGCACGACAACCACAGTGTTGCCCGCCTGCTCGTATCCGACACGCTAGCCGGTCCACCGAACACAGTCGCGACGAAGGGGGCATCATCGGGGGGCGTGCGTCGGCCCCGGCGGCGTAGTGCCCCTACGATTCCTTAACGTGCCTATGCCGACTGACCTACCGAAGCGCATCCTCATCGGGCGTGCGTTGCGCAGCGACAAGCTGGGGGAGACGCTGCTCCCCAAGCGCATCGCGCTGCCCGTCTTCGCCTCGGACGCGCTCTCCTCGGTCGCGTACGCGCCCGAGGAGATCCTGCTGACCCTCTCCCTGGCGGGCGCCTCCGCCATCCACTTCTCGTGGCAGATCGGCGTCGTCGTCGCCATCGTCATGCTCGCGGTGGTGGCCTCGTACCGGCAGAACGTGCACGCGTACCCGAGCGGCGGCGGCGACTACGAGGTCGCCACCGTGAACCACGGCCCGAACTCCGGCCTGGTGGTCGCGAGCGCGCTGATGGTCGACTACATCCTCACCGTGGCGGTCTCCACCACCTCGGGTGTGGCCAACGTGGTGTCGGCGGTGCCCGCGCTGCGCGGCCACGAGCTGACGCTGTCGGTCGTCGTGGTCATCGTGCTCATGGGCATGAACCTGCGCGGCGTCCGGGAGTCCGGTTCGGCCTTCGCCGTTCCGACCTACGCCTTCATGGTCGGCGTGCTCGGCATGGTGGTGTACGGCGTGTTCCGGCACTTCGGCCTGGGGCAGGACATGCCCTCGGAGAGCTCGGGCTTCCACCTGGAGGCGACCCCCGGCAACGAGTCGCTGGCCGGCTTCGCCATGGTGTTCCTGCTGCTCAAGGCGTTCTCCTCGGGCTGTGCGGCGCTGACCGGCGTGGAGGCGATCTCCAACGGCGTGCCGGCGTTCCGCAAGCCGAAGAGCAAGAACGCGGCGACCACCCTGCTGATGATGGCGAGCATCGCGGTCGTGATGTTCATGGGCATCATCTGGCTGGCCCGGCTGACCGGCGTCCAGATGGCCGAGGAGCCGCAGCAGCTGGTGGGCGCGCCCGGCGACTACCACCAGAAGACCGCGCTGGCGCAGATCAGCGAGGCGGTGTTCTCGAACTTCACGCCGGGCTTCTACTTCGTGGCCGCCGTCACCGGGCTGATCCTGGTGCTGGCCGCCAACACGGCGTTCAACGGCTTCCCGGTGCTGGGCTCGATCCTGGCCCAGGACCGCTACCTGCCGCGCCAGCTGCACACCCGGGGCGACCGGCTGGCCTTCTCCAACGGCATCATCCTGCTGGCGCTGGCCGCGATCCTGTTCATCATCGCCTTCGACGCGGACCCGACGCGGCTGATCCAGCTGTACATCGTCGGCGTCTTCGTGTCGTTCAACATGAGCCAGTCCGGCATGATCCGGCACTGGACCAGGAACCTGCGCACCGAGACCGACCCGGCCAAGCGCCGCCACATGCAGCGCAGCCGGGCGATCAACACCTTCGGCCTGGTGATGACCATGGCGGTGCTGATCGTGGTGCTCGCCACCAAGATCAGCCACGCCTGGATCGCCATCGCGGCGATGGTGGTGCTGTTCGTGGTGATGAAGGCGATCCGCCGGCACTACGACCGGGTCTCCGAGGAGCTGGTCGCCGCCGAGGAGCCGGACGACGTGGTGCTGCCCACCCGGGTGCACGCGATCGTGCTGGTCTCCAAGCTCCACAAGCCGGCGCTGCGGGCGCTGGCGTACGCGCGGCTCGCGCGGGCGCACACCCTGGAGGCGGTGACCGTGAACGTGGACCCGGCGGACACCGCGGCGCTGCGCGCGGAGTGGGACGAGCGCGGGATCGAGGTGCCGCTCAAGGTGCTGGACTCGCCGTACCGGGAGATCACCGGGCCGGTGCTGGACTACGTGAAGAACCTGCGCCGCAGCAGCCCGCGCGACGTGGTGTCGGTCTACATCCCCGAGTACGTGGTCGGCCACTGGTACGAGCACCTGCTGCACAACCAGAGCGCGCTGCGGCTCAAGGGCCGACTGCTGTTCAAGCCGGGTGTGATGGTGACCTCGGTGCCGTGGCAGCTGGAGTCCTCGGAGCGCCGCAAGCCGCAGAAGGCCTGGTCGGCGCCGGGTTCCGTCCGGCGTGGTGAGCCGCGGGCGCCCAAGGCCGTAAAGTCGGAAGTCTCGGCGAAGCCCGCCGGCCCGGCCGACCGCAGCACGAAGGACTCCTCCCAGTGACCCGCAATACCCCGTCTCGTTCCCATGGCTCCTCGGGCAAGGGTGCCCGCAAGGGCGGCGCCTCCGGCCGACCCGGGCAGGTCGCCCGGCCGCGCTGGGGCAAGCCGTCGCGTCCGGAGGCGACCGACCGCGACGGGTTCACCGCGCGGACGGCGCCGCTCGCGCCGGAGGAGCGCCCTTCCCGCGCCCCGGAGCCCGCGGAGCAGCCGTCGCGCCCGGAGCGCGGTGAGCGCTCGGGGCGTGTCGAGCGCGCCGACCGAGCTGATCGCGCCGAGCGCGGTGAGGCTCGCGAGGGCCGGGACAAGCCGTCGAAGGGCGGCGCGCGCCCGCGCAAGCAGGCCGTGCGCCCGCCGCGGGCGCTGCGCGACGCCGCCCGCGCGCCCCGGGCCGAGTCCGCGCCCAGGGCCCCGAAGGCGCCGAAGGCCCCCACCGGCGACCCGCTGGTCGGCGAGCGCTACGAGGTCGAGGTCGGCCCCGTCGCGCACGGCGGCGGCCACTGCGTGGCCCGGCACGAGGGCCGGGTGCTGTTCGTCCGGCACACGCTGCCGGGCGAGAAGGTGATCGCGCAGGTCACCGAGGGCACCACCACCTCGCGCTTCCTGCGGGCGGACGCGGTGGAGGTCCTGGAGCCCGCCAAGGAGCGGATCGCCCCGCCGTGCCCGTTCGCCGGGCCCGGCAAGTGCGGCGGATGCGACTGGCAGCACGTCACCCCGGGAGGCCAGCGCAAGCTCAAGGTGCAGGTGCTGACCGAGCAGCTGGCCAAGCTGGCCGGCCTGACCCCGGCCGAGGCCGGCTGGGACGGCAGCGTCGAGCCGGTCGGCGACAAGCTGCCGGCCGGGCAGGTTCCGGCCTGGCGCACCCGCGTCCAGTACGCCGTCGACCCGTCGAGCGGCAAGGTCGGGCTGCGCAAGCACCGCTCGCACGAGGTCCAGCCGGTCGACCGCTGCCTGATCGCCGCCGAGGGCGTCACCGAGCTGGGCGTGGAGGCCCGCGACTGGCAGGGCGTCGTCTCGGTCGAGGCGATCGCCGCCTCCGGCTCCTCGGACCGCCAGGTGGTGCTCACCCCGGCGCCCGGCGCCCAGCTGCCGCTGGTCGAGCTGGACCGCCCGGTCTCCATCGCCCGCATCGACGAGCAGGGCGACAGCCACAAGGTGCACGGCCGCGGCTTCGTGCGCGAGCGCGCCGCGGGGCGGACCTGGCGGGTCAGCAACGGCGGATTCTGGCAGATCCACCCGGAGGCGCCGGACACCCTGGTCGACGCCGTCCTCGACGGCCTGGACCCGCAGTGGGGCGAGAACGCGCTCGACCTGTACTGCGGGGTGGGCCTGTTCGCGGGCGCGCTGGCCGACCGGGTCGGCGAGGACGGCGCGGTGCTCGGCATCGAGTCGGGCAAGCAGGCGGTGGCCGACGCCCGGCACAACCTGGCCGCGCTGGAGAACGTCCAGATCGAGTGCGACCGGGTGGAGACGCTGCTGCCGCGCACCGGGATCACCGCGACCGACCTCATCGTGCTCGACCCGCCGCGCGCGGGGGCCGGCCGCGAGACCGTCGCCCACCTGGCCGGACTCGGCGCCCGCCGGATCGCCTACGTGGCCTGCGACCCGGCGGCCCTCGCCCGCGACCTCGGCTTCTTCCGGGAGGGCGGCTACCGGCCGCTCTCGCTGCGCGCCTTCGACCTGTTCCCGATGACGCACCACTTCGAGTGCGTGGCGATCCTGGAGCCCGTCAACGGCGAGTGACCCCGCGGACGACGGCGGAGGCGGTACCCGGGACTCCCGGGTACCGCCTCCGTTGCTGTTCGTCGTACTCGTCGTACCCGCCGTGTCCGCCGTGGTCCGGCGGCGTGGGCGGCTCGGTGCGGCTCAGGGCAGGTGGTGTTCCTCTTCCTGGGCGTCGTGCGGCAGGGCGATGCCGTGCTGGGCGGCGAGCCGGATCAGCGAGGCGATCCGGCCCTCGTAGGCCTGGACGCCGTCGGCGTCCCCTTCGGCCCGGGCGGCCGCGAGTTCCTTGCGGGCCTGGGCGAGCTGCTCGCGCAGCTCCTGGTCGAACATGGCTGTCATTGCCGGCCTCCACACCGGTCGGTGCCGCTCCACGGAATGCTCGGGGCACTTCAGAGTCTCCGAAGGTGAAGAACTCTTCAAGTCTCCCTCCCGGCGGGTGCCGGGCGCGTCGGGCCGCGCGCGAGCGGCTGCGCGCGCCCTTGTTGTGCTAGCACATCAGCGCTAGCTTGAGGTTCATGGGTAAGAAGCAGCTGAACGTCCGGGTGGACGCCACCACCGCGGAGATGGCCCGGGAGCGGGCGGAGCAGCAGGGGATCAGCATGAACCAGTACATCGAGCGCCTGGTCCAGCAGGACATGGGCGAGGCCGGGCGGGTGTTCGTCGACGCGGCCGCGCAGTTCATGAAGGAGTACGAGACGGCGTTCCTGGCCGAGTTCGGCGAGCAGCGGGGCGGGGCCGACCTCCAGGACGTGCGCCGTTGAAGCTGGAGGTCGACCTCTCGTGGCTGCTCATGACCGCCGAGCAGTACACGCCCGGTGACCCGCAGGTCACCGACTACGGATCGCTGCTCGCGGCCGTCGCCCGGCACCAGGCCGAGATCTTCGACATCGCCGTCTACCCCGAGCCGCAGGACCGCGCCGCCGCCCTCATGCACCAGCTGATCCGGGTGCCGGCGCTGGAGAAGACCAACGAGCTGTTCGCCACCGCCGTCGCCTACGCCTACCTGGTCGCCAGCGGCTGCACGGTGGCGACCACGGCCCGCGAGGTGCGCAGTCTCGCCCGGGCCGTCCGCGAGGGGCGGCTGAGCGTCTCCGGGGTGGCGGACCGGCTGGCCGCCTGGGTGGTGGACGAGGCCGAGGACGAGGAGGTCAGCGGCGAGGACGACGAAGACTCGGAGTGAGGGGCGGGGGAGGAGGGGGCGGACGGGCTCAGCGGGGCTCGGCCGGCTCGGCGATCAGCGCGGTCGCGAACGGGCGGAAGCCCGCCCGGCGGTAGATCCGGGCCACGTCCTCGTCGGCCGCCGACAGGAACACCGTCCGCACGCCGTTGGCCCGGGCGTGCGCGACCAGCGCCGCGGTGACCGCCTGCCCCAGCCCGCGCCGGCGCGCCGAGGGAAGCGTGCCCACCCCGGCCACCTCGGTGACAGGGCCGACCGGGTTGTGCTGGCCCGCGCAGAGCGGCGTGCCGTCCTCGAAGGCCGCGGCGAGCACCGTGTGCCCCGAGGCGATCCGCCCGGAGAGCCGCGCCGCGGTGCCGTCGGATTCCAACTCCTTTGCCTTGGCGGCGAGTTCCTCCACTCCGGCGCTGCCCACGCCGGTGCCCGGCTCGCCGAACGCCAGGTGCGGGACGGCCACCGCGCGCGCGATCGCAGGGTCGTCGGCGGGCAGCACCCGCACCGTCGCCCCGTCCGGCGCGCCGGACGCCCCGCCCGGCCCGCCCGGTCCGTCCTGCGGGCCCAGCACCAGGAGCGGGTGCTCGTGCACGGCCAGCCCCGCCTCCTCCACCGCCGCGCGCAGCAGCGGATCGTGCTCGGCCACCCACTCGAAGGCCTCCGGCAGCCCCAGCTCGCGCTGGCGGGCCAGCACCCGCCTGACGTCCTCGGCCGTGGCGGCCGGGCCCCGGTGGCCCGGCGCCGGCCGGGCGTAGTACGGCCAGCCGGCGCCCTCGCGGACGAACAGGCTGAGCGGGCCGAAGTCCTCGACGCGCGCGGCGGCGCGGGGAACCGCGTCGTAGTAGCGCTCGATCTCCTCAAGGAGGACGCGGTCGGGTCCGGCGGCAGGGGGCGCGGCGGCGGCAAGATCGTCAGAGGTCACGCCGTGCATCCAAGCAGGACCGGGCCCCTTCCGGCCAGGGATTTGCGCCGCCGCGGCGGGCGGCGGCCGAGGACGCCACCGCCGCCGACCTGCGGGGGAGCCGCCCGGCTCGGGCATTTCCGCGCGATTGTTGCCGAACGCTTACAGGCCGGGCGATCTTGCGTACGGACCCCATGGCATCCTGGGGCCTTTACAGCTCTGCCGGACGGGAACGGCGGACGTCCGCGCTGGGCGACGCGAGGGGGATGACTGGCTCATGAGGCTCTGCTTTCTGGTGGAGGAGCACTACCGGCACGACGGCATGCCGCTCGACGTCGTACGCCAGCTCACCGCGTGGGGGCACCGGGTGGACGTGCTGCGCCCCGGCGACTCGCTGATGGCGATCTCCGAGGCGGTCCGCGCCGGCAGCCACGACGCCTGGGTGCTCAAGACCGTCTCCGGCGGGCCCGGCCTCACCCTGCTGGAGGCCGCCGCCGCCGTCGGCCTCACCACCGTCAACGACGTCCGCTCGATCCGGGGCGTCCGCGACAAGGCGCTCGCCTCGGTCATCGCCCGCACCCGCGGGCTGCCCGTCCCCGTCACCTACGCGGCCGCCCGCTGGGAACGGCTCGCCGAGATCCCCGCCGCCGAGTACCCGCTGGTCGTCAAGCCCGCCGACGGCAGCTCCGGGCGGGCCGTGCGGCTGGTCCGCGACCCCGGGCACCTCGCCGAACTCGGCCCCCTGCTCGCCGGCGAGGGCCTGCTCATCGCCCAGCCGTACGTGCCCAACTCCGGGACCGACCTCAAGGTGTACTGCGTCGACGGCGAGCTGTACGCCACCGAGCGGTGCTCGCCGCTCAACCCCGACCAGGGGGTGCGGGAGCGGCAGGTGCCGCTGCCGGCCGAGGTCGCGCGGATCGCCGCGCAGGTCGGCGAGGTGTTCGGGCTCGACCTGTACGGCGTCGACGTGCTGCTCGGACCGGACGGGCCGGTGGTCGTCGACATCAACGACTTCCCGAGCTTCCGGCAGGTGCCGGACGCGGTCGCCCGGGTCGCCCGGGCGGTCCTGCGGCTGGCCCGCACCGGCACCGCCGTCACGGCCCCGGCGGTCGCGCTGGACGCCTCGGGGCTGGACGCCCCCGGGCTCGGGGCCGTCGGAATCGGCTCGGCGGCCGTCCGGATGCCCGCCCAGGGCGGCGCGGCCGCCGTCGGGATCGGCGGGGTCGGAGTGGCCGGCGTCGGCGGCGTGGGCGTCGGCGGCGCGCTGTGAGGATCGGGCTGATCACCTCCGCCCCCGACCACCCGCTGCTCGCCGCGGCCGGCGCGCTGCTGACCGCGCGCGGCCACCGCGTCGAGGCGCTCGACCCGGCCGCCGCCGCGCCGCCGGGCCCGCCCGCCGACGTCTACCTGCTCAAGGCCCGCACCCCGGCGGCCCTCGCGCTCGCCCGGTCGCTGGAGGAACGCGGCGTCCCCGTCGTCAACCCGGCCGCCGCCACCGAACTCTGCCAGGACCGCACCGCCATGGCCGAGCTCGCCCGGCGGGCCGGCCTGCCCTTCGCACCCACCCGCACCGCCGACGGCCCCGCCGCGCTGCTCGCGGCCGCCGAGGCGGGCGACCTCGCCCTCCCGCTGGTCGTCAAGAGCCGACAGAGCCGCCGCCACGACCTCGTCGCCCGGGCCGACGACCTCGCCCGGCTGCGCGCCCTCGCCGAGCAGTGGCCCGGCGAACCCGTCGTCGCCCAGCCCTACCTGCCGAGCACCGGCTGGGACCAGAAGCTCTGGGTCGTCGACGGGCGGCTGTTCTGCACCCGCCGGCGCTCCGAACTCGCCGACCCCGGCCACGACGGTCCGCCGCACGGCGCCGGCGGGCCGGGGACGGCGAGCGGCTTCGGACCGGACGACCTGCCCGCCGAGCGGGCCCGGATCGCCCTGCGCGTCGGCGAGGTGTTCGGCCTCGACGTCTACGGCGTCGACCTGCTGGACGGGCCGGACGAACCGGTCGTCGTCGACGTCAACGCCTTCCCCGGCGTCCGGGGGCAGGCCGGCGCGCCCGAGGCACTGGCCGCGCTCGCCCTGCGGGTCGCGGCCGCCGGCCCCCGCACGCCACCGACCCCGCCCGGCCAGCGGGCGGCCGCCCCGGCACATGCGGGACCGGGCGCCGCCGCTCGTTAGGCTGGCACCCCCGGCCCGAGCCCACGACCGGGCCGCGAGAGAAGACGGACCCTTGCTGCAGGACATCGAGCCCTACCTGGCCTGCCCGCACTGCGCGCAGCCGCTCACCCGAGACGGGCGCACCCTGCGCTGCCCCGCCGGACACAGCCACGACGTCGCCAAACAGGGTTACGTCAGCCTGCTCGCCGGCGACGCCCACACCGGCACCGGCGACACCGCCGACATGGTCGCCGCCCGCGGCGACTTCCTCGCCGCCGGCCACTACCGGCCGATCGCCGACGCCCTCGCCGAGGCCGCGGCCGCCGCCCAGCCCGAAGGACTCGTCGCCGACCTCGGCGCCGGCACCGGCCACTACCTCGCCCACGTCCTCGACGTGCTGCCCGGTCGGCCCGGCGCCGCCCTCGACATCTCCAAGTACGCGCTGCGCCGCGCCGCCAGGGCCCACCCCCGGATCGGCGCCGTGGTCTGCGACGCGTGGCGCCCGCTGCCACTGCTGGACGCCTCCGCCGGGCTCGTCCTCAACGTGTTCGCCCCGCGCAACGGCCCCGAGCTGCGCCGCGTGCTGAGGCCCGGCGGCACCCTGCTGCTCGTCGCGCCCACCTCGCGCCACCTGCGCGAACTCGTCACCGCCCTGGGACTGCTGTCGGTGGACGAGGAGAAGCAGCGGCGCATCGACGAGAAGCTCGGCCCGCACCTGACGCCGGCCGGGCAGCGGGAGGTCGAGTTCACGCTGCGGCTGTCCGCCGAGGACGTGCGGACCGTCGTCGGCATGGGGCCCAGCGCCTGGCACACCGACCCGGACCGGCTGACGGAGCGGCTCGCCGCGCTGCCGGACCCGGTCGAGGTGACCGCCTCCGTCACCGTCGCCGCCTACCGGCGCTGAACCGCGGGCCGGCGGCGGCGCGCGGAGCCGGGCCCGCGCCGCCCGCCACCCCGATGGGATGAATCTGCCGGGCAGGCACGTTTCTGCCTCCCGAGCGGAGGCTAACGTCCGACGGGTGAACCGCGACGCCACCCGGCCCGCCGTGCCGGCCCACCCGCAGCAGCGCAGTCCGGACCCCGGCGCGCCGACCGTCCGGCGCCCGATCGTCGAGGAGATCCGGCTCACCTCCTTCAAGTCCTACCGGCGCGCGAGCCTGCCGCTCGCGCCCCTCACCGTGCTGCACGGCCCCGCCGGCGTCGGCAAGTCCAACGCGCTCGACGCCCTCGCCGTCCTCTCCCGGCTCGCCCTCGGCGAGGAGATCGGCGCCTCCCTCGACGGACGGCCCGGCACCACCGGCCCGCTCGCCGGCCCCGTCCGCGGCGGCCTCGACGGCTGCGTGCCGCACGGCCGCAACGCCTTCATCCTCGGCTGCACCGTCCGCTCCCCGGACGGGCAGATCGGCCTCGAAGTCGTCGTCCGCACCGACGGGCCGGTCCGCATCGCCCGGGAACAGCTCACCCTCGACGGCCGGACCCTCGTCGAGACCGGCGAGCAGGACCTGCGCAACCGCCGCGTCAACGTCAGCTGGCACAACGACACCCGGCAGGGCGACATCCGCGCCCCGTTCCCCAGCGGCACGCTGATCACTGCCCAGATCCCGCTGCGGGTCGCCGGCTCCTCGCCCGGCGAGCGCAAGGTCCTCGCCGCCGCCGAACAGCTGCTCACCGCGCTGCGCGAGGTGTTCCCCGTCCATCCCGTGCCCGCCCTCATGCGCGGCTGGGCCCGGCCCCACCCGCAGGCCCGGCTGCTCAGCACCGCCGCCAACATCTCCGCCGTCATCGCCCGGCTCAGCAACGAGTGCCCCCGCCGCTACGGGCAACTGCTGCGCGTCGTCCAGTCCGCCGCCCCGCACCCGCTGCTCGGACTCGACCTCGCCCACCGCGGCAGCGGCGCCGACCGGCGGGTGCTCGCGGTGTTCGACGAGGGACTCCTCGGGCGCACCGGCGCCGACCAGGCCTCCGACGGCATGCTGCGCCACCTGGCGTTCGCCGCCGTGCTGCTCACCGGGGCCGGGGTGCTGGACCTCGACGTGGCGGTCGAGGTGCCGTGGGCGCAGCGGCAGCTGACCGTGCTCGCCGACGACCTCGGGGCGGGGCTCGGCACGGACCAGAGCGCGTCGCTGCTGCGGCTGGCCCGGGACATGGCGGGGCGCAATCAGCTGCGGGTGCTCGCCACCCTCCAGGAGCCGGCCGCGGCGCGGGACGCGCTGGGCGGGGCGGGGGGCGGACCGGCGCCGGGGGTGGCGGTGGTGGAGTGCCGGCGCGACCCCGGCTCGGGGCTGACGGTGCTGCGGGCCGAGACGGCGCGGGTGCCGGTCCAGGTGGTGCGGGACGGTTCGCCGGCCTCTGCCCCGGCCCCGGCTTCTGCCCCGGCGCCGATCCGTCCGGTGGCGGGGGATGCGGTAAACCTGGACGGGTGAACGAAGAAGAGACGGATGTCCCCGGGCCGACGCTGGAAGGGCTGCGGCAGCGGCTGACGGAGTTCGCCGCGGCGCGCCGCTGGGAGCCCTTCCACACGCCCAAGAACCTCGCCGCCGCGCTGACCGTGGAGGCCGGGGAGCTGCTGGAGATCTTCCAGTGGCTCACGCCCGAGCAGGCGGCTGAGGTGATGGCGGAACCGGAACGCGCCCACCGGGTGCGGGACGAGGTGGCCGATGTGCTCGCCTACCTGCTCCAGTTCTGCACGGTGGTCGGGGTCGACCCGTTGACGGCCCTGGCCGCCAAGATCGAGCGGAACGAGCTGCGCTTCCCGGTTCCCGGCGCCCTCGGCGATGTCAACCCGGAGGAGGCCTCCTAAGCCCTGTGGGGGACGGAAGTTGTCCACAGCCCCCGGGTTGTCCACAGCTTTCCGGCGCCCGCGTGCAGCCGCTCCCGTCCCGGCGCACCCTCTCACCGTGACCGCACGGCAGGGCGCCGCGCGGGTGACGGAAGGAGTGCGGGGCATGGAGGCGCTGCGACTGATCAAGACCGCCCGGCACGCCCTGGCGGAGACCAGGAACATCCCGGACGTGCTGGCCGAGGCCCGGCAGGCGGCCCTGCTCGCCGAGGCGGTGGGCACCCGGCTCGCGCGGGACGAGGACGGCGAACTCGCCGGCCTCGGGAGCCTGTTGGGCGAGGCGGCGCTGCACGCGGTGGGCTGCCTGGACCACGCGGCCGGGGACGTGGCGGGGGCGTCGGCCTTCGGGCCCGCGAGCCGGGCGCGAAGGCTCGGCGAGCTCGGTGAACTCGGGCCGATGCTGGACGAACTCGGCGGACTCCTGCGGGACATCGGGGAGACGCTGGTCGTGCTGGCCTGCGGGGCGGAGAACGAGAGCCTGTACTGGGCGTGCATCGACGGCGTCGACGCCGGGGCGGAGTGCACCCAGGTGGTGGGCCAACTGCGCGACGCGGTCAGGAGGATCGAGGGCGAGCGACCCGAGGAGGCGGAGCACGCGGAGCGTTTACTGCTGCTCGAACTCGAGCCGCCCGGCGAGCGGGTGGAGGAGGTGGTCCGGGCGCCGGTGGGCTGAGGTGAGGTGAGGTCCCCCGGTGCCCTGGAGGCGGTAGGCGTCGGCCGCCCCCAGGAAACCGACGAGGGGTCACCGCCGAGCGGTCGGCCGGACGCGGCCACTGACCGGCTCGCCGGGGCGATGTCGACCGCCCCGGCCCTGGCCCCGGCCCCGGCCCCGGAGCGGAGCCCGGGGACCAGGGCAGCGGGGGGGGGCCCCCCCCCCGGCCGCCCCCCCCGGCGGGCGCGGGGCCGGCGGGCCCCCCGCCCCCCCCGGGGTGAATTAGAAAAA